>JAZSOY010000011.1:0-2842 GCA_045537155.1 Acutalibacteraceae bacterium | reverse complement strand
ATCGTCATCAAACATCACCAAATGCAACGCCGTCGCATCCACGTCATCGACCTCATCCACAAATCCCTGCTCGTCCACAAACACCGGCAGGCGCACTGCCAACGCTTCCGGCGGCAGGGTGGTATACGTGCGAATGTCCATCGGATTCCCTCCTGAAATACATTTGTAACGTATTGTATCATATTTTTACACAACACTCAACTGTTGTTTTGAAAAACCGCATAATCGGCGGTTTTTTTTACATTCTAACGTTGAGAGGCAAAGTGAGGTGACAATCGGTGACAGTACAAGTGTTGGTGGCAACGATGCATCAAAAAGACCATACCTTGCCACAACAGTTGAATTTACAATGCGACGCGGTGGTTGGCAATCAAGGGGACCGCAACGCAATGGAGGACGACTGCTTTCGCGCCCATCGCGTATTGTGGATACATTCCACGCTGCGCGGGTTGTCGTATAACCGTAATTTGGCTCTGTTGTTTGCCGATGCCGACATTTGCCTGCTCGCAGACGACGACGTTGTCTATGAGGACGGCTATGTGGACACCGTCTGTCGTGCGTTTGAACAACATCCCGATGCGGATGTGTTATTGTTTGATATTCGTACCGCCGACGCGCCCCACGGTACACTGACGCGCACCCGCAAAATTCGGTGGTATAACTGTTTGAAATGGGGCTCGGTGCGGATGGCGTTTCGTCTGGAGAGTATCCGCCGACACGGGATTGCCTTTCATTTGGCGTTTGGGGCAGGGACGCCGCGCGGATACGGCGAAGATACCCTTTTCTTAGTGGCGTGCCTGCGGCATCATCTCACCGTGTACACCGTACCGTCCGTGATTTTGTCTTTGTCTGCCACGCGCGCTTCCACGTGGTTTGTCGGCTACGACGACGCCTATCTGCACAACAAGGGATTGCTGTTTCGGGAAATCTCACCGCGTTTTTGGTGGTTGTTGTGTCTGCAGGACGCTTATCGGCATCGCCGTCGCTACGCTCTGCCGTGGTATCGCGCGTTTCGTCGGATGGTGTGACGGCGATGACTATCTATGTGTTACTCATCGCGTTGTTGTACCTCAGCAAGTGGTTGTTCGACCGTCTGCCGGGGTTGAGTGCCGCGGCGCGGCGATGGTGGTTTGTGGTTACTGCGATGGTGTTGTGGTGTATTGTGTGCGGTCTGCGCGACGATACCGTCGGCACGGACATTGAAAACTATTTGATTAAGTTTATCCGTTTGCGCGACACGCCGTGGCAAGAGGTGTTGACACACTTCTACACCGAACGCGTGGAAATCGGGTTTGCGGTGCTGAATAAACTGGTCGGTCTTATCACACCGCAACCACATGCGGTGATATTCGTCAGTACCGCTTTGTTTGCCATCGGGACGGGACGGTTTATCTATCGCTACACCGACGATGTGCTGATAGCCGTCATCGTGCTGACGTGTTGTGGGTATTATCTGTACGCGTTTAACATCACACGGCAGATGATTGCCGTGGCTATCTTACTCAATGCGTGGGGAGAACTGACCGAGCGACGGGTATGGTCCAGTGCCGTCCTGTTCGGACTGAGTGTGTTATTCCACGTCACGTCGCTGGTGTTTCTCGTGACGTATGTTGTCTATGCCTTGCGAAACCGCCGCGTGGCAGTCGGCGTCACGCTTGGTATCGGGGCGGTGTTGCTCGCCGGATATCGTCTTTGGTTGAAACTACTGTCGCATCTCACCGATGCGTTTTCCTATCTTGACAATTCCCAAAAAACCCTGCGTGCCGGCGGTATTTGGCTGTTGTGGGGAGTGGAACTGACTATCATTCTGCTCTTTTTGGCGTACTATATTCTGCAAGGTTCGGTGCGCGGTCGCCGTTGGACGGCGGCGTTGGCGCTGCCGCCGACTGAACCGGTGGTGTCGCTATGCTATCCCCTCTTTACCGCGTTGTATATTGCGTTTTCGGTGTTAGGAACGCAGTTCAACAATCTTGACCGCTTGGGTGTGTATTTTTTACCGTTTTGTGTGCCGATGTTTTTGGAGTTTCGCCGCTGGTTACGCACGCAGGCGGTGTGGTGGGAACGCGTATATCTGGGGGCGTTGCACGGCGGTTTTGTGGGATTTTTCCTGTTTTTCAGCACCAATTTGCCGCATTATCGGTATGCGTTTTTCTGGCAGTAACATTCGGGAGGATATGGGTATGATTTCGGTAGTGATGAGCACGTACCGTGAACCGGAGGCTTATCTGCGCGCGGCGGTGGAGTCTATCTGCGCGCAGACCGTGACAGATTGGGAGTTCCTCATTGTGGTAGACGAGCCACACAACGACACGGCGCGCCGCCTGCTGCACACCTACGCCGACCGCGACCAACGCATCACCGTGCTGGAAAACGAGCGCAATCGGGGATTGGTGTATTCGCTGAATCGCGCCTTGGCGGCGGCGCAGGGTGAGTATATCGCGCGAATGGACGCCGACGATATTGCCGTACCGACGCGCTTGGAAACACAACTCGCCTATTTACAACAGCAACGATTGGATTTGGTGGGCACGCTCACGGAACGCATCGATGAACACGGGCAATCGCTCGGCATTGCCCTAGCACCACCGGACACGCCCGACACCGTGATGGCGTGTCTGCGGATTGCACCGTGTGTGCCGCACCCGACCTGGTTTTTTCGCCGTGAGGTCTATCACGCACTCGGCGGCTATCGAAACATCGACCGGTGCGAGGATTACGATTGGTTGTTGCGTGCGCTCAAGCACGGTTTTCGCATTGGTATCTGTCCACAACCGTTGTTACAGTATCGGGTGTTGGACTCCAGTTTGTCGCGCAGTGCCTTGTTGCAACAACACCTCTCGTC
>JAZSOY010000074.1:0-5592 GCA_045537155.1 Acutalibacteraceae bacterium | reverse complement strand
CATAAACTCCGACATATCCAAACGAATCAGCGTTTCAGGCGTGTCAAACAACTGCGCCGCCAACACTTTGACCAGTTCGGTTTTTCCCACACCGGTCGGGCCGACAAAGATAAATGACGCCGGACGACGGCGCGGACTGATTTGAACACGGCTACGACGAATAGCGGCAGATACCAGTCCAACCGCTTCGTCTTGACCGATGATATGGCGGCGCAATTCCGTTTCCAAGTCTGCCAGCTTTTCCAGTTCGTTTTCACGGATTTTAGACGCCGGAATCCCTGTCCACAATTCAATAACACCGGCCAAATGTTGCTCCGTTACCGGTGCGCTGACCGCCGCCGGACGAATGGTTTCAATCTCCTGCTCGGTTTTCATTAACTCGGAACGCAGGTTCGCCAACTGCTCATAATCCACCGTTTCTTGTGCCGTCAACTCGGTTTCTCGTTTGCGCAACGTATCGGCGTGCAACAGCAAGCGTGCATACTCATCCGCTTTTGCGTTTTGCAACGCCGCGGCAGTGCAAGCTTCATCCAACAAGTCGATGGCTTTGTCCGGCAAAAAACGGTCAGTGATATACCGTTCCGACAACACAACCGCTTGTCGTAACACCGCCTCGCTCACCGTAACGCCGTGATATTCTTCATAATAGGTGCGAATACCGCACAGCATTTCCACCGCATCGGCAATGGACGGTTCCTCTACGCTAATCGGCTGAAAACGGCGTTCTAACGCAGCATCCTTTTCAATGTGCTTGCGATATTCATTAAACGTGGTCGCGCCAATCACTTGAATTTCACCGCGCGACAATGCCGGCTTCAAAATATTCGCCGCCGACATACTGCCCTCAGAATCACCGGTACCCACCAACGTGTGTACCTCGTCGATAAACAACAGAATATTACCCTGCGCTTTGACTTCCTCAATCAATCCCTTGATACGGCTTTCAAACTGGCCGCGAAATTGCGTACCGGCAACCAATGCCGTCAAATCCAGTAAGTGCAATTCCTTATTTTGCAATTTGTACGGCACCTTACCGGCGGCAATGCGTAGTGCTAAGCCTTCGGCAATCGCCGTTTTGCCGACGCCGGGCTCACCGATGAGGCAGGGATTGTTTTTACTGCGACGACACAGAATCTGAATGGCACGGTAAATCTCTCGGTCACGACCGATAATGGCATCCAGTTGTCCGTCCCGTGCTTTTTTGGTCAGGTCTGTACAATAGGCATCTAAAAACTTGCGTTTCTTTTCCTTGGAATGACCTTTTTTGGGCGATTGTTCGGTGGCAGAGGTGTCGGTATCGCCGGAGGCATTGTCCGCCGATTTACCAAACAGATTTTGCAAGAATGGGAATGTCGCCGCACCGCCGGGCATAAATCCGTCGGCATCCTCTTCCCCATCCTCGGTTGCCATGAGCGTGCCGAATTGCTCATCCATCGCTTCCAGTTCGTCTTCACCAATACCGAATTTTTGTAACAAATCATCCACCGGCTTGATACCCAGTTCCTTGGCACAAGTCAGACACAATCCCTCATTTTTACTTTCGTTCCCCTCCATACGAGTGATAAACACCACCGCCGGACGTTTTTTACAACGAGAACACAGCATAATACTCTCCTTATTGTTTTGTCGCGCTCCGTTCGCGACGCAAACTCAAATACACACGCATATACATGAAAAATGCAAACACCATCGTAACGGCTACGACCACTATCAAGCCAACCATCACACCGGACGGCATCTCTTTCCATACGGCAATCAGCAACATAGCAATGTAAAATGTAAAGGTGGAAACCTTGCCATACCACTTCGAACCACGAATAACGGCATTACGTGATAGTAAAATCCATCCGCCGATGGTCTGCAACAATTCTTTGA
Source organism: Acutalibacteraceae bacterium (assembly GCA_045537155.1). GTDB lineage: Bacteria > Bacillota > Clostridia > Oscillospirales > Acutalibacteraceae > RGIG3009. Next base: position 3,717 of record JAZSOY010000074.1, on the reverse strand, counting down.
CAAAACAGATGATGAATAATGGTAACAACGACGGATAGCGTACCGTTAAACACACCAACACAACCACCTGCGTTAGCTTATCCGCAACCGGGTCCAATAATTTACCGATTTCGGTAATTTGATTGCATTTACGCGCAATCATACCGTCGAACAAATCGGTAAACCCGGACAGCGCCAACACTGCCAACGACCAATATAGGTGGTCCATCAAATACAATGTGGCAAAGACCGGTATCAGCGCCAAGCGCATCAACGATAAGGCATTCGGGATATTCCAAACAAATTTGACATTCTTCATAGTTTTTACTCCGTTGCTTTGTAATCAAGCTTGATGGTTTTACAGGGTCGGCCACCCTGCGGCGATAATTTTGGATAACGGATTGATATTGACCAATCGGCTAACCAGCCACGTATCCTCCAACACGTGCGTGGTAATCGGCGACGTTGCCGATGAAGTGGACGCCACCACTTGCAATACCACAATCAATACAAATGTAAACAGCAATCCTTCTGCCGCACCGAGTACGGCACCTAATACCCCGTCAATTTGACGAATAATCGGCAACCGTGATACCGGTTTCATCAACCGTACCAACAGTTTGGCAGCAAACGACAGCACCGCAGACAACACCAGAAACACCAAGCACTGCAACAAGGCGGTTGCCAACGGTCTCACAATCGTTTCCATAACGGATGTCACCAGCGTGTCCACCGTTTCGGTCACGTGACTGCCCAGCGATTCCAGCGAAGCGGATAATTGTGGGTTGCTTTGAACAAGGAGAGGAAGCGGCTTCGGCAACCCGTCAAGCATGGCCGCGACTTGGTCTTCGGTCGAACCATCCGACACACTTGCCAACGATTCCTGCATTTTGGTTTCAATGCCTTCCGCAAAATAGGTATCAAACACATAGTTAGCCGTCGGTCCGCTCAAGGACAACGCAATCGCAAACGCCGCGATGCTGCCTATCAACTGTACACCGGTTTGCAAAAAGCCGCGACGGTAACCGAAAAACAGCAGCAAACCGATAATCGCAACGACTGCCATATCCAAAATATAACTCACACGGTTCACGCCCTTTCATTTGCAACAATCTGTTGGTATTGTAGCATTTCAAAAGCAAAAGTACAAGTCTTTATTGTACAATTTCCATCCGTCGTAATTCGTTCAATGTCAGCAACAACGGCGTTCCGCGATAGGTAACCGCCTGCAAACAATCCAGCGGCACTTCATAGGTGGTTTCCAAACCTGTGGTACATATAGTATATGCCGCCGCGTTGGTCAATAGCAGTATATTTCCGCCACGGGCAGACAATGTGCGGAACGAGCCTTGATAGTCAACAGACTGTGTATATCTGCCGCGGGAATCGAATACCCATACCACGCCATTGTCGGTTGCGCCGATGTGACGCATTGCCACACCAACCAACGACGCACTTGCCGTATAACCAACCGGTTCATAGCCTTCACACGAATGCGTTTCTACCTTATCGGCGCCGTTTGGCAACGCCCAAATTTCCGTATCACCCAGTGCTATCACCGAGCCGCCGGAGAAGAAAGTGACATTGTGCAACAACACATCGGTGCCGGTATATTCCGATACTTTGTTGTTTGACAGCGTAACCACCAACAATACCGATTTGAGTTTTCCGTCGTGGGAGGTGGTGCCGACTGCCGCCAACTGCTTACCATTGGGCGACAACGCCACATCGGTGAGCAGATATTTACTGCTTTGATATGTGTACTGTATGTTCCCACGAATATTCAACACCGCCACCTCAGATACATAACTTTGCGAGGTGTTATTCAAAATCAACGCGGTGGTGCCATTCGACAACAAATCCGCGGCATAAATACAGCGATTTTCCAGTTCCTTTTCCAACACTGTTTCCCGACGCGTATCCAGACGGAAACGACCGCCGCCGACTTCGGTTAACAACGTATATTTACCTGCCGTATGCATTGTCGGTTTTGAAAAGGAATGACTACGCTCGGCAACGCACGCCGCCGTACCGTTATAAAACCGCAACGTGGTATCGCTCAGAACGGCCAGATGTTGATTGACTTCTGCCATATCAATCACCTCGTTACCGTTCAGCGCGGTCGGAAATCCTTCTCCCTGTTCTGCATCGCCAAATTGTTGTTCGGTCCAATCTAACAAGGCTTCCGGTGCAATACGGTCCCAGTTTTTCCACAACAACACAACCCCCACGGCGATAACCGCAAGAATGGTCAGGCGCTTGAACAACCGCCACCACGGTGCGTAATTACTGCGGCGTTTATTGTCAGCCGTTGTTTTTTTCGCGCTCATACGCACCCTCCGTCGGATAAAATACTTCGTCTAAAAACAAGCCCTGCGGCGGCGCCGTAACGCCGGCTAAAGCACGCTCACCGGTTGCTAAGGCGCGTTTGACTGACTCCTCGGTCAGTCGTCCGGCGTGCACGTCCAACAACGTCCCTACCATAATCCGCACCATATTATATAAGAAACCATCCGCTTCCACGGTATAGGTCACCATATCGCCCATACGTGCAATCTCCGAGCGCGTCACCGTGCGGCATTTGTCCTCCACGGTACTGCCGGCCGAACAAAATGCCGAAAAATCGTGTGTGCCCAAAAACAAAGACGCTGTTTGTTGCAGACGCGCCTCTTGCAACGGTGACGCGATATGCAATGCGTGATGTCGGCAAAACGCTGAGCGTTCCGGACGATTCCAGAGGTAATATACATATCGTTTCCCCCTCGCCGAATAGCGCGGATGAAACGACGGTGGGACTTCGCGACAATCCAGTACAGCAATGTCACGCGGCAGCGTCGCATTCAAAGCGCGTACCAGTTGCGCCGAGGATATCCGCGCCGGTTGTGGCACTGTCGCATAAAACCGACGCGCGTGTACACCGGTATCGGTACGACTGCATCCTGTCACGCCGGGGCGTTCGCCCGACACCGCTTCTAAGGCGTCCTGCAAAGTCTGTTGTACGGTGACCGCGTTGGGTTGTACTTGCCATCCGTGATAGCCGGTACCGTCATATTGCAATGTCAATAACAGCAAGGCCAACCGTGTCACTCCTTTTTCTCTGTCAAATCACTGCCGGCATCATAAAGTTGCTGACCACCAAGGCCGTACCAAGTGCCACCATCCCTATCAAAGCTGCCATATCCAACCATCCGACATGTAACTGTTTCATACGCGTGCGCCCATCGCCGCCGTGATAGCAACGACATTCCATTGCCGTCGCCAAATCGTATGCCCGACGGAACGACGACACGAACAAGGGTACCAATACCGGTATCAGCGCACGCACACGTTGCAATAAGTTACCACTTTCCATATCCGCACCACGTGCCTTTTGTGCCGACATAATTTTATCGGTTTCCTCAATCAAGGTCGGAATAAAGCGTAAGGCAATGGTCATCATCATGGCAATTTCGTGCACCGGTACGCGCAACCATTTCAACGGGCTCATCAGTCGTTCCAGCGCGTCGGTCAACGTCGTCGGCGAGGTGGTATACGACAACAACGAACTAGCCGCAATCAGACACAAAATACGCAAGCCGATAAACACAGCCGTGTAAATCCCCTCTGCGGTGATTTTTAACACCCAAAACTGCACCAACACGTGTCCGTCCACATAAAAAATATTAATTAACGACGTGAAAATCAGCAAAGGCAGAACCGGTTTTAGGCCTTTCAAGTCGGAGGCCCAAGCGGTCTTAG
>JAZSOY010000120.1:0-16329 GCA_045537155.1 Acutalibacteraceae bacterium | reverse complement strand
ACATTATGTTTTCGGCACTTTTTGGCGCGCCCAAAGGAATTCCAATCCCCGACCTTCCGCTTAGGAGGCGGACGCTCTATCCTGCTGAGCTATGGGCGCATATACGATACCACTAACCCCAATGGCGATTCGCCTTTTGGCGAACGTGTTTGTTGTATTGTCGCCATTGAACGAAAGGAGCGTTGGATAACGCAAGGGTATTATAGCTCACGAATGGCGGTATTGTCAATCGTACGCACCAAAACCTTCCACGAACTTTTTTTCGACAAGAGGTTGTTTTTTTCGCGAAAGCCGTGTATACTGGAAACATATTTGAAAAGAAAAGAGGACTCGGCCTATGAAACGCATCGCTTCGCTTGTGCTGGTACTTTCCCTTGCTCTGTGCTTGACAGCCTGTAAAAAACCTGCCAAAAACGAGGAGGAAACCCCCACCACCACAACCGTCAATTCGGAGTATACGAATCTGCAATACAATCCCCTGACCGGTTTGGTGGAGTTGGACGGTTCGAGCAACCGTCCGGTGGGTATTATGGTTGCGAACGACAGTTCGACACGCGGCAGTCAGGCCGGTATTGATAAAGCGGATTTGTATGTGGAAATTGAAACCGAGGGTTCCATTCCGCGTATTATGGCCGTCTTCGGCAATGCAGGGCGTCTGCCGGATAAAATCGGTCCGGTGCGCAGTGCGCGGTATTCTTTTGTCACCATGGCTAACGCCTTGGATGTCATCTATTGCCACGCCGGCGGTCACAGCACCGTCCGCAAATTGTTGTCCACCGGTTTTGTTGACCACATTGACGCGTTGTCGAATATGGGTTCCGGTACGATGACTCCCGAAGCCGCCGCACAGAATAAATACGCGTTCTGGCGCGATGCCGAACTGAAAGAAAAAATGGATTACGTGCATAGCGTGGCGACCGGCAAGGACAAGCTCTCTGCCCGCATTGAAAAGGCGGAGTTTGCGACTTCTCCCAAAAAGAATTTGCCGTTTACCTTTGGTAAAAAGGCGGGTGACATCACCGCCAACAACGTGCAAATGAAAGTAACTCCCAGCAACACCACGTCTTTTGTGTATAACAGCGAAACCGGTTTGTACACCAAACAATACGGCGGACTGGAAAACGGCACACCGCACACCTCGTTGGAGGGCAACGCCATTACCGCCTCCAACATCGTGGTATTGTACGCTGAAAAATATTTTGGTTCGCCGTACAGCCAAAAAACCACCGCGAATTTCCGCGAGGGTGACGGCACCGGCTACATCGTATCCGGTGGTACCGCGCGCGAAATCAAATACAATCGCACCGACAGCAGTTTGACCCTCACCGAGACCGACGGTTCACCGGCACTGTTTGCAACCGGCAAAACCTATCTTTGCTTGGTGGACAAGACGTTGGCCGACAAGACTTCTTTCTCCTAAACGCGAGACACAAAATGGAACGCGCGCACCGAAAACACGGTGCGCGCGTTTTTTTATTGTTTCGGCGATTGGCGGCGCGATAACGGATGCTGTGTGCCGTCCTTTTCCACCACGGTAACCGACTCCAACGTCTGTGTCATATCGGCGCGGATGGCCGCCAGGTATGCGGCGCGCAGGGCTTGCCGTTCCGCTTGTTCGTCGGCAGTCAGCTCACGCTCACGGGACAGCCGCGTCAACTCGCTGATACGTGCCAGTTGTTGTTTATCCATCGCGATTTTCCTTTCTACAATGGGTTTTTGGCAATCTTGGCCGACGGGCGCGGATACGCCGGCGGTGTCGTGGCGGTTTTTTCAAACACGAAAATTCGCCGTTCTTGTTGTTCAATGCCGGGGATATCTTGTTGCGGCAGCAAAAGACTGTGCACATCGCGCGTAGCACCGCCCAATCGCTGTAATGCGTTATTGGCGGCGCGGTGTTCCGCGTCGCTGTCCGGCCCTTTTAAGGCGATGAAGCAACCGCCGCTCCGCACAAACGGCAATGCGTATTCCAACAACACCGGCAACGCCGCCACTGCACGTGCGGTTGCGACATCAAATTGCTCTCGCAGCGAGGCTTGTCTGCCGCCCTCTTCGGCGCGAGCATGGACCCGTTTGGCCGGAATGTCCAATTCGCGGCACACTTCTTCCAAGAAAATCAGCCGTTTGTTCAGACTATCCAATAATGTTAAGTGAATGTCCGGTCGAAGAATCGCAAACGGAATCCCCGGAAACCCGGCACCCGTACCGACATCAATCACCGAAACGCCCTGACGTTGCGGCAACAGCGGCACGGCAGCAAGACTGTCTGCAAAATGCTTCACCGTAATCCCAACGGGGTCGGTGATGGCGGTAAGGTTCATTTTTTGATTCCACTCCACCAACAACGCGGCGTAGCGTTCCAATTTGTCCAGTGCCACAGCATCCGGCAACACGCCGTAATCGGCAACTATGCGACAAAGTAAGGTTCGGTCTATCACGACGGTTGCCCCTCCCCTCGGCTGTTCAGCCACACAATCAGTACCGACACATCGGCCGGACTGACGCCGCTGATACGGCTTGCTTGCCCGATGCTGCGCGGTCGAATCCGTTGCAACTTTTCCTGCGCCTCCAACCGCAAACCGGTAATGGCGGTATACTCCACATCGTCCGGTAATAACCGATTTTCTAAACGGCGCATTTCCTCAATGTCTGCCAGTTGACGGCGAACATACCCTTCATACTTAACTTCGACCTCGACTTGCTCACGCACCAACGGCGGCAATGTCGGATTGTCCTGCCCAAGCGCGGCAAGGGTTTGGTAGGTCACCTGCGGCCGACGCAACAAATCCTCCAGACGAATACCCGTCACCACCGGTGTGGTGCCGCATTCCGTCAATAAGCGATTGAGTTCGTCGCTGGGCGGCAACACCGTGTGCGTTAAGCGTTCGCGCTCGGCGGATTTTTGTGCTTGCCGTTCGCAAAAATGTGCCCACCGCGTATCGTCCACCAAGCCAACCTCTCGGCCGATGGGTGTCAGTCGTTCGTCGGCGTTGTCTTGTCGTAAGACCAGACGGTATTCCGAGCGCGACGTCATCATTCGATAGGGGTCAAAACACCCCTTCGTCACCAAATCGTCAATCAGCGTGCCGGTATATCCCGATGCGCGGTCGAGTATCATCGGCTCGCGGCCGCAAACGCGGCGCGCCGCATTGATGCCGGCGACCAACCCTTGTGCCGCTGCCTCCTCGTATCCGGAACTGCCGTTGAATTGTCCGGCACCGTACAAACCGGGAAACGCTTTGAACTCCAGCGACGCCGCCAGTTGTGTCGGGTCGCAACAATCGTATTCAATGGCGTATGCCGGTCGCATCACGCTGACGTTCTCCAAGCCGGGAATGGTGTGCAAAAAGGCCAACTGCACATCCACCGGCAAGGAGGACGACAACCCCTGCAGGTACATTTCCTCCGTGTGCAAACCACACGGTTCAATAAACACTTGGTGCCGTTCTTTGTCCGCAAACCGCACCACTTTATCCTCAATACTCGGGCAGTATCGCGGCCCGACACCGTGGATTTTTCCACCATATAAGGGGGAACGGTGGAGATTTTCCAAAATAACTCGCTTGGTTTCGGCGGTTGTCCAGGTGATATGACAATCCACTTGATTTTTTAATACGCCGCCTGTTTCAAAGGAAAACGGAACTACCGGTTCGTCGCCGGGCTGCCGTTCCATCTTGGAGAAATCAATGCTGGAGCGCAACACGCGCGCCGGTGTGCCGGTTTTGAAACGGCGCAACACCATACCGAGGTCGACAAGCGAGGCGGTGAGTTTTGATGCCGGAAACAACCCGTCCGGACCACTGTCATATACCGTATCCCCGATGAAAATTTTACCCTGCAGATACGTGCCGGTCGCCAACACCACCGTATCTGCTACATATTCCTCTCCCAGATGGGTACACAGCGTCCAACGACCGTCGGTGGGTTGGATTGCCACCACTTCCGCTTGTTTAATTTCCAAACCTGTCTGGGTTTCCAGACGGTGTTTCATATACGTTCCGTAATCGCGGCGGTCAACTTGGGCACGCAACGAATGAACGGCCGGTCCTTTGCCGCGGTTAAGCATCCGCGATTGCAAAAACGTCGCGTCCGCCGCTTTGCCCATTTCCCCACCGAGCGCGTCAATCTCGCGCACCAGATGTCCTTTTGCCGTGCCACCGATGGACGGATTACACGGCATATTGCCGATGGCATCCAGATTGATGGTGAAAAGAACGGTGGCGCAACCCAAACGCGCCGCTGCTAACGCGGCTTCAATACCGGCGTGACCGGCGCCGATAACCGCTACTTGATAGTTTCCTGCATACACGTTCATACGTCTTTGTTCCTCTTTCACTAGGCGCGGCGGTTTGCCGCATCTGTTCGATTCTTTCCCCTATTATACCGCGTTCTGGTGGGTTGAGCAACCGTTTTTTACAAACATCAGTTTTTCACAATTTTCCACCGTTTTGCTTGTTGAAAAGTGAAAAAGTTGGGGGAAACTTTACTTTTTAGTTCCTTTTTTCTCTGTTTTTTGCAAAAATCACCACAAAATGTCCGTAATTTATCCTTTTTTCACCGTTTTTTCCCTTTCTTCTTTTGTGAGCGTTGTGGAAAGTTTGCGGTGGTTTTGTCTTGCAACGAACAGGGTTTCGTGTTACAATACCGATAAACCACAACGGTTGCACAAAGGAGGGGTTACCAATGAAACTGACCGATATTTCGACGGTTCGTGACGTGTTAACACGTCATGGGTTTTCGTTTTCCAAGTCGCTCGGTCAGAATTTTTTAATCAACCCCTCGGTGTGCCCACGAATGGCCGATGCCTGCCACCCCGATTTGGAGGATGGCTCGTTTGCCGTGCTGGAAATCGGGCCGGGGTTGGGCGTGCTCACACGGGAACTGTCCCGTGTCGCCGCGCGTGTTATCAGCGTCGAATTGGACGAACGGTTATTGCCGGTGCTCGAGGAAACCTTGGCCGACTGTTCCAATGTCACGGTCGTGCACGGCGATATTTTGAAACTGGATGTCGCGGCGTTGTTGGCAACGTATGCCGCCGGATTGCCGGTGGTGGTATGCGCCAATCTCCCCTATTACATTACTTCGCCGATTCTGATGGGGTTGCTGGAAAGCCGCTTGCCGTTTCGCTGCATCACCGTATTGGTGCAAAAAGAGGCGGCGGAACGTCTGTGTGCCACACCGGGTACACGCGCTTGCGGTGCGGTAACCCTGGCGGTGCAGTATTACGCCGAAGCGGAAATTTTGTTTTCGGTGTCACGCGGCAGTTTTTTGCCGGCACCCAATGTTGACAGCAGTGTCATTCGTCTACCCTTGCGCCACGCTCCCCCGTGCGAGGTGGAGAACGAGGCCTTGTTTTTTCGGCTGGTACGCGCTGCGTTCGGACAACGCCGCAAAACCCTTGCTAACTCGCTCGGCTCCGCCGGTTACGACAAAGCCACACTGCAAGCGGCATTACAGCGTGCCGGAATCTCCCCCACCGCCCGCGCCGAACAACTGACCTTGCCGCAGTTTGCGGCCTTGGCGGCGGCTCTGCAGTAAACAAGAAATAAGCGGCTACGCATCGCGCGTAGCCGCTTTCTTTTGTTTATTACAGGTCAATACGACCGTACAACGTAGCCGTTTTCTCGGTTTCGGATTGTGTGCGCTCCGGCGGTGCGTAATCTTCCGCCAAGTTTGTCGGATTGCTCCGCGATACGAACTTGCGTACTTCACGTACCGGACGCTCTCCCATTACCTCACTGCGGCGTTCTCCGCGTTCCGGACGGCGTTCTCCGCGCGAACGCGAACGTTCCGGACGCTCTTTTGCCGGATTGTCATCCGTCGGTGCAATCACCACGTGACGATTCGGGTCGGTACCGACACTGTACGATGTGGCTCCCTCGACTTTTTGCACCGCGGTGTGAATGACACGGCGCTCATACGGGTTCATCGGCTCCAGCGACGTCGTTTTTCCGTTCTTAGCCGCACGAATCGCCGCGCGGCGCGCCAAGCCAGACAACGTCTTTTCCCGTTTTTCACGGTAATCACCGATATTGATGGAAATGCGCCGGTAGGCACCTTCCACCCGGTTGGCAACCAAACTCGTCAAATATTGCAACGCGTCCAACGTGTCACCGCGGCGGCCAATGATGAAGCCCAGGTCCTCGCCCTCCAGCGCCAAAGTACAGTGATTGTCCTCTTCGGTGGCGGTAATGGTAACCTCTTCAACGCCCATTTTTGCCAGTACATCCCTCAAAAACGCCTCGGCTTGTGCCAATGCGGTTTCCTCACGCACGGTAGCGCGGATTTTGGCAGCCGTGCCGCCAAACAGTCCAAAGGCTTTCTTTTGCGGCTCTTGCAGTACTTCAATGTCCAATTTGTCGGCGGACACACCCAACTCCGCGGCGGCGAGTTCTGTTGCCAGTTCGACCGTTTCCGCTTCCTTTATCAATTCTTTTTGCACGGTGTTTTAGTCCTTTCTTTATTCAAGCGGATTATTCCGCTTTTCCCTCTTGCGTTGCCTCAATCGCCGTTGTTTCGGTTGTTTCCGCCGAGGCTTCCGGTTGCGCTTTTGTTTTTTTCGCGCCCTGCTTTTTCTTTGTATCGGGCTTTTTCTCTTCTTGTTGTTGCTTCGCCAACTCCCGTTGTTCGCGTGCACGCGCTTCTGCCAGACGTTTTTTATCCTCTAACTTCTGCCGACGGCGTTCCTCATACTCTTTTTCCGCCTGTGCACGGATTTTTGCCGGATTGTAAATGTGATTGAGAATGAACGTTTGCAACAACGCCAACAAGTTGGAGCAAATCCAATAAACACCGACGCCACCCGGCACCGTAAAGGTAATGTACAGCGAGAACAACGGCATCATTACCATCATCATCACATTGGTGCAGCCTTGTGCCTGCTGTGTTTCCGGGTTCGCCGCCTGCTTGGTATAGTGCATTGACAGCAAACTCGACAGCATCGACGTGATACCGGACAACAACGGAATCAACCACAAAATGCTGATATTGTCAAAGCCGTTCCACGGATTGTTCAAAATATCCGTACCGAAGAAATTAAAATCCTTCTTCAGTTCCACCATCTGATTGTAATATTGGGTAGCTTTTTCCTTGCCATAATCCTTGGCAATTTCCGTCTTAACATCGGCTTCGTATTCTTCCAAATTCTGCAATACGCGCAGTTCTTCGTAATACCCCTTGAACCGGTTGGCATCCAGTTCGCCTTCGCCGGTCATCGCCGTCACCGACGATGCCACCACGGTGTCGGGAATCGCTGTCAAGTGCTTAATCGGCGAATAAATAACCGAAATCACGCCGAACAAAATTAACATTTGCAGCAACATCGGCATACAACCGCCGGTCGGGCTGACACCTTCTTTTTCATACAGTGCCATTTGCTTTTCTTGCAATTTTTTTTGGTCTTTGGCGTATTTTTTCTGCAAACGCTCCAGTCGCGGTGCCAACCGCGCACGCTCTGCCTGCGTTTTCTGCGATTTCAGCGACAGCGGAAACAGTAACGCACGCACCAAAAACGTGAACAGGAAAATTGCCAAAAAGTAGTGACGTACGCCGGAATAAATGAGTTCCAACAACCATCCCAACGGAATGGCGATGATATCAAAGAGTGCGGTCATAATATCCCCCTTGAATGTTATTTGTCGTGTTTTTCTTTCTTTTCCGGAACCGGGTCATAGCCGTGTCCCCCCCACGGGTGACACCGCGACAACCGCTTAAGCGCCAGAAAACCTCCTCGAAACACGCCGAACCTTTCAATTGCCTGGACCGCATAAGAAGAACAAGTGGGTACGAACCGGCATTTCGGCGGGAAAAGCGGAGAAATTCCCTTTTGGTACAAACGAATGAGCCAAATAATCACGTATTTCATAACAGCAGTCCCGCTTTTCTAAACTGCTTTTCCAATACCCTTTGCACGGTAGGACTGTTGCTGTCCACCGTGGCTTTGCGAGCGACAATCACCACATCCCAATGTCCTTGAATGTGAGGATATACCTGTCGATACGCTTCGCGAATGATGCGTCGGCACCGATTACGCTGTACCGCTTTCCCCACCTTTTTTCCTGTGGTGATACCCAACCGAGAAACGGCTTCTTTATTTTTTCGAACATACACCACTACCAACGGATGCACAAACACTTTCCCGTGATAGTACGCGGTGCGAAATTCTTTATTAAGTTTGAGTGTGCACAACTTGGCCATGCAAACACCTTCTCTCGGCTATAAAAAAAGCCACACAACGGTGGCCTTTCTTAATAGGTGAGACGTTTTCTTCCTTTCGCTCTGCGGCGAGCCAGCACCTTGCGGCCATTGGCAGTTGCCATTCTCTTACGGAAACCGTGTTCCATTTTACGATGTCTCTTTTTGGGTTGATAGGTCCGGAACATTGCAGTACCCCCTTTCGACTCTTGCGAGATTTTATTATATAACACTCCCTCTATAAAAGTCAATAAAAAATTGCGGTTTTTTGAAAACGGCCCCGAATTCAGCGTCTTGCCGTGGCTTTTTTTGCGTAAAACGGCTCTTTTTTCGCGGTTTTGTGTTTTTTGCCGTTTTACTATTCGCTATACAAAAAAATTAAAAATTTCTTATGTAAAATGATTGTAATTATATTAAAAGTATGATACAATGAATTAAATATTTATATCCTCTATTATATACTATCCGGATGTTTCAGTTTTAAGGAGATAAACGATATGGAAACAATTAAAGAAGCGTGGTCCGGCATTTTAGATTTTCTTCATAATCAGGAAGATATCAGCGAAGTTGCTTACAATATGTGGATTAAGTGCATTGAACCGTGCACCATTGAGGGTAACACGGTTGTGGTGTCTGTTCGTACGAGATTTCAGCGCGGTATCATCACCGGACAATACGCCGGAAAATTTCAACATGCCTTTCAACAGGTGTTGGGAATTCCGTTTGAATTGAAAGTGTTGTGCTCGGAACCGGAAAACGATGAGGAAGAGTCGTCAACGGCGTTGCCGCAAGCGGAAAATTTGTTTGGACAGCGGCAATCCGATTATGAGTATTCGTTTGAAAACTTTGTGGTGGGTTCTTCGAATAAGTTTGCACACGCGGCTTCGCAGGCGGTTGCCTTAAAACCGGCCGGTTCCTACAACCCGCTATTTATCCACGGCGGTTCCGGATTGGGAAAAACGCACTTATTGTTTGCCATTTGTAACGAGATTAAAAAGAATGCGCCGGATACCCGTATTTTATATACCAAGGGTGAATTTATCACCAATGAGTTGATTGAGGCTATCCGCAGCAGTCAAATGTCAGAATTCCGTGCCAAATACCGGCAGGTGGATATTTTGTTGATTGACGATATTCAATTTATTGCCGGCCGGCAAAGTACACAGGAAGAATTCTTCCATACATTTGATGCATTACATCAAGCAAATAAGCAAATTGTGTTAACTTCTGACCGTCCGCCGCGTGAAATTGCCACTTTAGAAGACCGTTTGCGCAGTCGGTTTGAAATGGGTCTGCTTGCGGATATTCAGCCGCCGGATTTAGAAACGCGTATTGCGATTGTCAAACGGAAAGCACAATTATTGGAGTTAAGTTTGAACGACGACGTGGTGGAATATATTGCATCACAACTCAAAACCAATGTGCGCCAGTTGGAAGGTGCTGTGCGGCGGTTACAGGCACAGTGCATGTTAGAAGGAGAACATCCTACGATTTTATCGGCACAAGCCGCTATTCGGGATATTAAAAACGATAATCAACCGGTCCCGATTACCGTCGAACGTATCATTAATGAAGTGGCGCGCACCATGTCCGTGACACCGGAAGATATTCGGTCCAATAAACGCTCTGCCACCATTTCTTCGGCACGGCAAGTTGCGGAATATATCGTGCGCGATATCACCGGTATGACGATGGAAGATATCGGAACCGAATTCGGCGGTCGCGACCATACCAGTGTTGTATATGCCATTCAAAAAGTCGAACAAAAAATGGAAACCAACGCCGGATTTAAGGGATTGGTTAATGACATCATTAAAAATATTTCCGACACGTAATCGGTTGATTTTTCCACTTTTTATTCACATTCCACTCACCAACATTTCACCGTTGTGAATAAGTCATTTTTTATTCACATTTGTTCACATTTTGTTCCCTTGGATTTCACGGAGAGTGGGTTGTTAAATTGGTTTATTTTTCGTAAAAATTGTGGTTTTCCACATTTTCACAGCCCCTACTACGACTACGAAATAATAAAATAGTTATTTATAAAAAAAGATAATTGCTATTAAAAAGAAAGGATGATTTGTATGCGTATTGTTTGTGAAAGACAGGCTTTAGCAGACGCTGTCGGAAATGTACAGCGCGCGGTTTCGGCAAAATCGGCATTACCGGCTTTAGAAGGTATTTTATTGCGGGCATCGTCTAATTCTTTATTTTTAGCGGGATATGATATGGAATTGGGAATTACCACGACCATTGAAGCACAGGTGGAACAACCCGGTGAAATTGTGTTGACCGCCAAACTGTTTTCTGAAATTTTGCGCAGAATGCCCGATGATGAGATTTTTATCGAAAGCAACGAAAAAAATAATACCTCCATTCGTTGCGGAAATTCCGAATTTTCCCTGATGGGTTTTTCTTCGGTGGATTATCCGGAATTACCCACCATCAATAATGGTGCTGCGATGAATTTACAGCAAAATACACTGAAAAGTATGATTCGTCAAACGTTGTTCGCGGTGGCACAAACCGATACGCGTCCGGTACACACCGGCGTACAATTTGAAATTAAAGACCGTACGCTGCGCTTAGTGGCAGTGGATGGTTCGCGGTTGGCGATTCGTTCCGAACCCATTAATAGTGATGAAGAATTGCAGTTTGTTGTACCGGGAAAAACCTTAAACGAAGTGCTTAAATTATTGGGTGATGAAGAAGAACCGTTGTATGTGACCGTCGGTGCACGGCATATTATTATGGAAATTGGCGGATATTCGGTGTTTTCGCGGTTATTGGACGGTGATTTTTTACCTTATCGTAAAGCGATTCCAACACAGGTTAGTACCACCATTCATGTCAATACACGTGAAATGATAGATGCGGTAGAACGCGCCTCGTTGGTTATCAACGACCGGCTGAAATCGCCGTTGATTTGTCGGTTTAAGGAAGACCGCATCTCGTTGTCGTGTATTACGGCATTGGGTAGTGCTAATGATGCGGTGATTGCCAAAATTGAGGGACGGCAGGAAGAAATGGGATACAACAGTCGGTTTTTACTGGATGCGCTGAAAAATACCGAGAGCGATGAAATTGTGATTGAACTCAGCGGAAGCCAAGCACCAATGAAGATTTTACCGGCTTCAGGGGAACATTTTCTGTTTTTGGTGTTGCCGGTGCGGTTGAAACGCGTATGAAAAAACAATCCATTCACACGGAATTTATCCGGTTAGACACGTTATTAAAATTAACGGGAATGGCGGATACCGGCGGACAAGCCAAAGAGGTCATTCAAGCCGGTCACGTTATGGTTAATGGTGAGTATTGCACGCAACGCGGAAAAAAACTACGTGACGGGGATACCGTTGTTTTTGACGGACAAACCGTGCAAATTACCGCAGAATAAGGAAGGAACTAGGTAATGCAAGTCAATCGGTTGACGATGGAACATTTTCGCAATTTGAAGACCGATGTGTGGGAACCGTATGCCGGAGTAAATGTCATTATCGGTGAAAACGCGCAAGGGAAAACCAATGTGTTGGAAGCGGTGTGGCTGTTTACCGGAGGAAAAAGTTTTCGCGGGGCAAAAGATAGTGAGTTGACGGCGTTTGGAAGCGAACAAAGTCAAGTGACGATGGATTTTCTTGCCGCCGGACGCGAACAACAAGCAAAAATTACGATTAAAACACGGCGAACAGCCGAACTTAACGGAGTTTCTCAAGGAGCGGCATCGCGGTTGGCCGGAATTTTTTGCGGCATTGTGTTTTCGCCGGCACATTTACTTTTGATAAAAGGCGGCCCGCAAGAACGCAGACGGTTTGTGGATGCGGCATATTGCCAGTTACGGCCGGCATACGTGAAAACCTTGAGCGAGTATTCCCATATTTTAACACAGCGTAACGCGCTCTGTAAGGCAAAAAATCCAATGGAAGATGCCGAAGAGTTGTTGGAATTGTGGGACAGACAATTAGCACAAACCGGTTGTCGTTTGCTCCACGCGCGAAAACGGTACATTCAGCGGTTGGCACCGATTGCCCGACGGATATATCATGGGTTGTCATCCGGAAAAGAAGAGTTAGATGTGCGCTATGTGGCGACGTTGGAATGTCAGCCGGAAGCCACCGCCGCGGAACTGGCGGCGACGTTGTATGAGGCATTAAAAAACAACCACGCCGAAGATATGAAAGCCGGATTTACGCTTATCGGGCCGCATCGCGACGATATGGAAGTGCTGATTGACGGACGCGACGCGAGAAAGTATGGTTCACAAGGACAACAACGGTCGGCGGTGCTGGCACTAAAATTGGCAGAGGCTTCATTATTGGAAGAAGTGACCGAAGAAAAACCGATTGCACTGTTGGATGATGTGATGAGTGAGTTGGATGTGTCCCGTCAGGAATACATATTAAATCACATACAAGATTGGCAGGTTTTTATCACGTGTTGTGAGCCGACGCCGATGATGCGCGACGGACGGCAATGTGTGATGAAAGACGGAAAACTTTCCACAAAAACAGGGTGACCTGTTGAAAATAAGGAGTAACGGTATGTATTTATACCTAGGGCAGGAAACGGTGGTACCGATGCGCGATGTGGTGGGAATCTTCGATATGGATAATACCACCGTTTCGCGAAATACACGGGTGTTTTTGAATGAGGCCGAAAACCAAGGACAAGTGGTTGCGGTAAGCAACGAATTGCCGAAAAGTTTTGTGGTTTGTCGTTCAAAAACACACGAAAACACCGTCTATTTGTCGCAACTGTCCTGTGCCACGTTATTGAAGCGAGCAGCAGTTTCTACGGAAATTGAGAAATGAGAGGGTATCCGAAATGAGCACCGAAAAAGAATTGGATTTAGAACTCGAAAACCAAATGACGCGTGCGGAAAATAAGCCGTACGACGAAAGCCAAATTCAAGTGCTGGAAGGCTTGGAAGCGGTTCGAAAACGTCCCGGTATGTATATCGGCTCGACCGGACCGCGCGGACTGCATCATTTGGTTTATGAAATTGTGGACAACTCCATCGACGAGGCGTTGGCGGGGTTCTGTACCCATATTGAAGTGGATATTTTGCCGGGAGATGTCATTTCGGTACGCGATAACGGTCGCGGTATACCGGTCGGTATTCATGAAAAGATGGGAATTCCCACCGTGACGGTGGTGTTGACCGTGTTGCACGCCGGCGGCAAGTTCGGCGGTAGCGGTTACAAAGTTTCGGGCGGTTTGCACGGCGTGGGTTCGTCGGTAGTTAACGCGCTGTCCGAGTGGTTGGAAGTGGAAATTTCCCGTGAGGGTAAGGTGTTTGCACAGAGGTTTGAACGTGGTGTTGCGGTGTCGGAGTTGACGGTGATTGGCTCGTCGGATGGCGACGGTACGTTGATTCGGTTTAAGGCAGACCCCGAAATTTTCAGCGAAACCACCGAATATGAGTACGAAGTGTTGGAAAAACGCTTGCGCGAACAGGCGTTCCTCAACGCCGGACTGAAAATCACCTTGACCGACCGCCGCGACGCGGAAAACATCGTCGAGAAAGAGTTCTGCTACGAGGGTGGTATTTCCTCATTTGTGGAATTTATGAACAAAACACGCGGATACCAAGCACTCCACGACCAAGTGGTGCACGTTTCGGTTGCCGGCGGCGATTCTATCGCCGAGGTGGCGTTCCAGTACAACGATAATTACAACGAAAATATTATTTCGTTTGCGAATAATATTCACACGGTGGACGGCGGTACGCACGAAAACGCGTTCAAAACCGCGATTACGCGTATTTTTAACGATTATGCGCGCCGTCACGGTATGCTCAAAGACGCCGATGCCAACCTGAAGGGCGACGATGTCCGTGAAGGGTTGACGGCAGTTATCAGCGTGAAGTTGAAAGATGCCCAATTTGAAGGGCAAACCAAGGCTAAATTGGGAAATACGGCGATAGGAACGCTGGTTACCCAGTTGCTGAACGAAAAAATGGCGCCGTATTTGGAGGAAAACCCCGCGGTTGCCAAGAGTATTTTGGAAAAATCCATCAACGCGGCACGGGTGCGCGAAGCCGCCCAAAAGGCCCGTGAATTGGCGCGCAAAAAGAGTGGATTGTCGTCCACGCGCATGCCGGATAAGTTGGCGGATTGTATTTGGAGTGATTGCGAACGCACCGAATTGTACATCGTTGAGGGCGATTCCGCCGGCGGCTCTGCCATTCAAGGCAGAGACCGTAACTTCCAAGCCATTCTTCCTTTGTGGGGTAAGATGCTCAACGTGGAAAAGGCTCGATTGGATAAGGTGTACGGCAACGAGAAGTTGATTCCCGTTGTGGTGGCGCTGGGATGCGGCATCGGGGACGATTTTGACCTTTCGAAACTGCGGTATGATAAAATTATCATTATGGCGGATGCAGACGTGGATGGTGCGCACATCAGTACCTTGCTGTTGACGTTCTTCTTCCGCTATATGCGTCCGTTGATTGACGAAGGTCACGTATACATTGCACAGCCACCGCTGTTTAAGGTTTCTAAGGGTAAGCAGGTGCGGTATGCCTTCTCGGATGCCGAGAGGGATAAGTACATCGCAGAACTCGGCGGCAATGCCGATATTCAGCGGTACAAGGGTCTTGGTGAAATGGACCCGGAGCAACTGTGGGAAACCACCATGGACCCCGCGTTCCGCACGATGTTACGTGTGGAATTGCCGGATGCGGCTGCCGCGGATGAGGCATTTACCATTTTAATGGGGGATAAGGTTGAACCGCGCCGCGAATTTATTGAGAAGAACGCACAATATGTATCCAATTTGGACGTCTGATTAGGGGAATGGCATGGAACAAACATTTACGGAAAGAGAATATGCCGTTGGTTTGACGCGCGAGGAATACGTCCGTTCGCAAGAATTAGTCACGTTGGCGTTGCGGGGACGGCAACAACGTTGGAGTCGCATTTTTTCTTTTGTGATGATGGCGTTGTGTGTGTTGGCGTTGGCGGTGGAATACCGCCTGAGCGGCGAAATCGACCCGGCCTTAGCGGTGGTGATGACGCTGATGGCGGTCGCGGAGGTTTGGATGATGCTTGCCTTGCCGCGACAGATACGTCGGCGCCACGAGGCGGCATACGACACCACGGTGTTTTCCGGCCACTCCTTTGACGGAAATTTAACCGTGGAGTCGCACGGTATTACTAAACGCACTGCCGACGATACCACACAAGTGCGGTTTGAGGACTGCGTCGCGGTAGTGGAAGCGGCCGAAATGTTGATTTTTTGTGTAAATGGCGGTAAATCCATTGTCGTGCCGGCGCGGTGTTTGACGATGGAGGATGCCGAACATATTAAGCAAGCGGCGTTTGCACAAGTCAGCCGGACACGGCAGTTTTTATTGCAACCGATTGTACCGCAGTTGGAGCAGCGCGTACCGTTGGTTCATACGCTCGGCGTCGTTCCGGAAGAACCGTTGATGACGGTTAAAGTAGAATACACACCGAAAGAGATGAAATCTCAAATGGTGGAAGCGGCGCTCCGACAATTTGCCGGAAAAGTGCCGCAAAAAGTGTTGTTGGCGGTGTTTTTCACCATTCTGTTGTATTTTTGGATGGATATTATGCCGCTGCCGATGTTTTTATTGAGTATGTTGGCGCTGCTTTTGTGGGATGTGCTGTTTGCGTGGTTCCGAGCCGGTCGCATTGTTGCCGTCAGCAACGGCGATGCGTGCTTTTTCCGTTTGAACTTAGGGGAGAAGGCGCTACATATTCAAGGGCGCGGGCAAGCGGCACGCCGTATGACGGTGCCATGGTCGTACGTTACCCGTGTGGGAGAGTGGCCGACCGAAGTGGTGTTTTTTGCGGAACGCGCACGCTTGTTCAGCGTGCCGAAACGCTGTATTGAAAATATGGAGCAGCTGCGACAGATTGTGGATGCTCACATCGCGGAATAAAAGGAGAAAACGCATGGCATACGGACAGTCCGGTCGGTTTCCGACAGACCCACCTGACCGGTTGCATATTTTGTTGACAGGGCGACAACTAACGGCGACAGAGGCCGAACGATGGACGCGAGAATTGTCCGGCAGACGAAAACGCTTGCCGCTATTGGTAGCCATCTCCACGGCATTGTTGTTGCCGCAGTTGCTTTTTGGGATGACATCCCCGTTTCGGGTATGGTATG
>JAZSOY010000089.1:0-3786 GCA_045537155.1 Acutalibacteraceae bacterium | reverse complement strand
ACCGCTTGGCCTCCGACTTATATTCACCGCCATCCGGCGGCAACTGCCGTTTTACCGTCCCAACCGCTGTTCCAACAGCGCTTTTTGTTCCTCATAGCCGGGTTTCCCCAACAGAGCAAACATATTTTTCTTGTATGCTTCCACACCGGGTTGGTCGAACGGATTAACCCCCAGCATATATCCGGAAATCGCACAGGCCTTTTCAAAGAAATACAACAGATACCCCAGTTCTTTTTCGCAAACCGCCGGCACATGCAATACCATATTCGGCGTACCGCCGTCGGTATGTGCCAACACCGTGCCCTCAAAGGCTTTCCGATTGATTTCGTCCATCGTACGACCGGTCAGGAAGTTCAAGCCATCGACATTCTCCGCATCCTCTTGAATCACCATCTTGACGGGGGACGCATCAATCAGTACCACCGTTTCGGTCAAAATATCGGAGCCATCCTGCACGAACTGACCAAGTGAGTGCAAATCCGTCGAGAACACCACCGACGCCGGGAATAACCCTTTGCCGTCTTTGCCCTCGCTTTCACCGTACAGTTGTTTCCACCATTCGGACATCATCGCAAAGCGCGGTTCATAACTGACCATCAACTCCACGGCACGTCCCTTACGCAACAAGATATTGCGTAACGCCGCATATCGATAACAATCGTTGGTTTCAAGCGAAGGTTCTGCCAACGCTTGTTGTGCTTCGGCGGCACCTGCCATCAAGCCGGCAATGTCACAACCGGCAACCGCAATCGGCAATAAGCCCACCGCTGTCAACACGGAGAATCGACCGCCGACATCATCCGGTACCACAAAGGTTTCATAGCCTTCACGGTCTGCCAAACCTTTGAGCGTCCCGCGTGCTTTATCGGTCGTCACATAAATGCGACGGCGCGCTTCCTCCGGTCCTACCGTGCGTTCCAAATACTCGCGCAATACGCGAAAAGCAATGGCCGGTTCGGTCGTGGTACCCGATTTAGAAATCACATTGATGGATACCCGTTTTCCCTCGCACAAACTCAACAACTCGCTGAGTGCCGCCGCGCTGAGATTGTTACCCGCAAAATACACATCCGGCGTGTTTTTCTTGAGATTGTTATACAACGGGGATTTGAGAAATTCAATCACCGCGCGTGCGCCCAGATAAGAACCTCCGATACCGATAGCGATGAACACATCGGTATCGTGTTGAATCCGTTTGGCTGCCGCCTCAATACGGGTAAATTCCTCTTTGTCGTAGTTGGTGGGCAAAGTCAACCAACCCAAAAAATCGTTGCCCATACCGGTGCCGCTATGCAACAAGGTGTGCGCCGCTGTGACCTGCGCCTGCATACCGGCAAGTTCATGTTCCCGAACAAATCCATGCAAATGACGAATATCCAATGTGGTAGCCATACGCGCCTCCATCGTGATTTCGGTTTTCTTTGTTTTTATTTTACTATATTTGCGCGTCGATTGCAACCGATAAAACAGAATTTCTTTGAGGTTTTTTCGGAATCTTCTGTCGAATCGCGATGAATCGCGTCAAGCCAACCCATCAGAAACACCAGTCGGCAGTATTCAAGCGCACAACGCCTGCCACAATCGCATAAAGGAAGCAGCAAACCCCAATCGTTCCACAGCCTGTTTTGCCGATATGGTATACTCCGCCAACACCGTGTCCTCCTGCATCACTCGCACGCTACCCACGATTTGCCCTTGAACTACCGGTGCCTCTAAATCCTCTGCCAGTTCGACCTCGCAACGCAGATTTTTTTCTTCTCCTTTTTTCACTAGCAGCGGTGTCAATTCCTCAGTAACCGGTTCGACTTGTGTTTCCACGCCGCGCAATACGGGAATAGGCGGCAGTTGTGCGGCATCAATCCGGGGGGTAAACAAACTATAATGCGTAAAACCGAAATCCAACATCTTGCGCGCACCGCCAAATCGCTCATCGGTGGTAGTACACCCGAGGATAACGGATACCAATCCCAATCCATTCCTTTCCGCTGTGGCCGCCAAATTGTGACCGGCCGTAGAGGTCGTACCGGTTTTCAATCCGGTTGCTCCGGCGTAAAACCGTACCAATTTATTGGTGTTCACCAGTTGCGATTGACCGTCACGCAAAGTATCCATCCAAATCGTGGTGTATTGTTGAATACGCGGATGTTTCATCAGTTCGCGTGACATCAATGCCACATCGTGTGCCGAAGAATGCGCTTCGTCGTTGAGCCCACTGCAATCCAGGAACAACGTGTCGTTCATACCCAAGGCGGCTGCACGCGTATTCATTTCTTCTACAAATCCTTCTATCGAACCGGACACGTGCTCCGCTAAGGCGGCACACGCGTCATTGGCAGACACCACCGCCGCGGCTTTGAGCAGGTCGTGCACCGACATCATTTCCCCCGGCTCCAGCCAAATTTGCGAGCCGCCCATCGATGCCGCCTCCGGCGAACACGTCACCATATCCTCGATAGCGATTTTTCCCTCATCCAGCGCTTCCATGACTAACAACAACGTCATAATTTTGGTCACCGAGGCAATCGGCAGTTTTTCGTGTGCGTTTTTTTCAAACAATATCTTACCGGATGCCAATTCCATTAACAGTGCCGATTTGCCGCCGACTTCCAGTGATGACGCCGTCGAGGCCACCGGTATATCCTCCTCAAACACCGACGGGGTAGTCAAGGTCATCAGCGCTTGCGCTGACTCTCCCGACTCCGTATCCAGCACAATGGTGCCGGCATTTACCGTGAATGAACACATAACCAGTATCACGCTTATTAAACAGAACCACCGTTTTCCTCGTTTCATGATTCATCCCTCCTACGCAGTGCATTTTATGTGATAATTCACAAAAAAATGCCAATCCGCTCTTGCTATTTTATAAATTTAGTATTATAATAAAGGATATGGTGAATGGCGGCAAAAAATTGACGAGGTGATACGTATGGTAAAACAGGCATCCGAAATTGGTGTTCACCCTAAATATAATGCCGACGGCAGTCTGCAAATGACACAATTTGATTTTACTTGCTTTGAAGGATGGAATCCAAAGGTTCGTATGTTTGCGATTGTCGAAATTGAACCCGGCAAAGAGGTGGAATTCCATATGCATCATCAAGAAAATGAAATTTATCATTTCCTTTCAGGTGAAGGTCTGTATAACGACAACGGCACTAAAACCAGTATCACGGCCGGTGATACGACGTTCTGTCCCAGTGGTGAGGGACACGGCATCATCAATACCGGCACCGAATTATTGCGGTTTGTCAGTATGATTGTGATGGATTAACATGGATTTTCCAAAAAACAACAGCCGGAGGACCTTGTCCTCCGGCTGTTGTTATGTATCTCAACCGCGATACTTTTCCAGTAGTTTTTTAATTTTGTCGTGTGAGTCAATTAAGCGCGTCACCGAAACGTCGTGGTTCAGTGATGCAATAAAATAGGCAATGTACTTCGACACATCCACTTCACAGAACCATTCACGCTTTTTCAGTTCATCCGAACGGAACGTCAAATTGGTGCCCAACACGCCGGAAATATATCCTTCCTCAAACGCTTTGTCAAACTTAGCCAAACCGTTGGTAAAGATGGCGTAGGTAGCATAGCAGAAAATGCGGTTGGCCTTGCGCTTCTTCAGTTCATACGCAATATCCAGCATCGATTCACCGGAAGAAATGATATCGTCAGCAATGAAGATGTCTTTACCCTCCACGGAATTGCCCAAATACTCGTGCGCCACAATGGGATTACGACCGTTGACAACGTGCGCATAGTCACGACGTTTGTAGAACATACCCA
>JAZSOY010000164.1:0-2272 GCA_045537155.1 Acutalibacteraceae bacterium | reverse complement strand
CCGCCCAACGTGTAGTCCAACGGTATCAGCGTTTTGGCAAATTCGCGCCCCAACACCGCCCCGATACACGACGCCAATACGTTATCGCCCGGCGTCAGCAATTCTTCGCGTCCGTCGCGAATGAACCGAAACGAGATTTCGGGATGCGACAAGGCGAGTCGGTCCACGACGGCGGCAACCGCATTGCCCTCGCCCACGTCGGTTTTGAGGAATTTCATCCGCGCCGGCACGTTGTAAAACAAATCGCGCACACAAATCTGCGAGCCGCGCGGGCAACCGGCATCGGACAATTCCTGTTCCTCGCCGCCCTCCAACCGATAATACGTACCGGCGAGTTCGTCCTCGGTACGTGTGGTCAATTCCACGCGCGCCACGGCGGCAATCGACGCCAACGCCTCTCCACGGAACCCCAAGGTCCCGATACGTTCCAAATCCGCTTCCTCGCGGATTTTACTGGTCGCGTGCCGCAAAAAGGCAGTCGGCACATCGTCACGGGCAAATCCGCAACCGTTGTCGGTCACCGACAAATACGTCACACCGCCGTTTTGAATTTCGACGGTCACGAACGACGCACCGGCATCAATGGCGTTTTCCACCAACTCCTTAACGACCGACGACGGACGCTCGACCACTTCACCGGCGGCAATAAGTTCCGCGGTGTGTTTATCCAATACGTGTATCCGAGCCATGTGACGTCCTCCCTTGCTGAAGTTAGTATGCCTGCGCCTCGCGATTGAGGTCATATAACACCTGCATCGCCTCAATGGGTGTGAGCACGTTGACATCCAACTCGCGCAAACGGCGTAACACCGCGTTGTTTTCCGGCGGCAATAACGACAGTTGTCCGTTGTCGTCGGGGGGTGTCGGTATCGGCATCGCGGCGACCCCGTTTTCGCTGAGTTCGCGTAAAATTTCCCGTGCGCGCAGCACGACTTCGTCCGGTACGCCGGCAAGTTTGGCAACTTCAATGCCGTAACTGCCGTCTGCCGGACCGCGGACAATGCGCCGCAAGAAGGTAATATCCTCGCCATGCCGTTTGACAGCGATGCTGTAGTTTTTCACGCCGTCCAGCCGGTCTTCCAACTCGGTCAATTCGTGATAATGCGTGGCAAACAGCGTTTTCGCGCCAATGCGTCCGGCAACGTACTCCAATACCGCGCGAGCGATACTCATCCCGTCAAAGGTCGACGTACCGCGTCCGATTTCATCAAACACAATCAAACTGTGGTCGGTGGCGTGTTGCAAAATGCTCGCCACCTCGTTCATTTCCACCATAAACGTCGACTGTCCCGACGCCAAATCGTCCGACGCGCCGACGCGTGTGAAAATGCTGTCCACAATCCCCACCGTCGCGCGTTCTGCCGGCACAAAACTGCCGATTTGCGCCATCAGCACAATGAGTGCCGTCTGCCGCATATAGGTGGATTTACCGGCCATATTCGGGCCGGTCAACAACAGCACACGGTTTTGATAGGGGTCCATCTGCACGTCATTCGGTACAAACGGTGCTTTCTGCAACGATTCCACCACCGGATGCCGTCCGTTTTTAATGTTAATTTCCGCATTCAAATCCATCAGCGGACACACATAATTGTTGCGTACCGCGACTTCCGCCAACGAACACAACACATCCAGCGTGGACACCGCCTCAGCGGTACTCTGAATACGTGACAACTCCTGCGCCACCGCTTGGCGCACACCGGAGAACAACGCATATTCGAGCGCAATCGAGCGTTCTTTGGCGCCGAGGACACGTGCCTCCCACTCTTTGAGTTCCTGCGTGATATACCGTTCCGCGTTGGCAAGTGTCTGTTTGCGTATGTACTGTTCCGGCACGTCGCCGGTATAACTGCGTGACACCTCAATATAGTAACCGAACACGCGGTTGTACCCCACCTTGAGGTTACGGATACCGGTACGTTCTTTTTCCTGAGCCTCAATACGAGCAATGATACCGGTGCCATCGGTCATATCCGTGCGCAGGGTATCCAGTTCGTCGCTGTATCCGTCACGAATGACGCCACCCTCTTTCACGGTCAACGGCGGGTCATCCACAATGGAGCGTCCGATGAGTTCGTACACATCGTCCAACGGGTCAATCCCGTCTGCCAACTCACGCAACATCACGCATTGCACGTCCTGCAACCGTTGTCGCAACGGAGCCAACTGTCCCACCGTGTGATACAAAGAGCGCAATTCTTTGGCGTTGACACTGCCGTACACCACGCGCGTCATAATGCGTTTGAGGTCGTACACACCGGTGAGCAACGCC
>JAZSOY010000036.1:0-3543 GCA_045537155.1 Acutalibacteraceae bacterium | reverse complement strand
GGACGATGCCGGTGATACGTATTTGCTGGCCGGTGCTATGATTGACCGCAGTCAGTTTGACGAGGAAAATGCTCGCGTGCGTGCGCGCATCGACGCCGGTGAAATTCACCTGCGTGAAGCCACCTGCTCGCCGGTACTGCTTGGTATCACCAAAGCCTCGTTGGCGACTGATTCGTTCTTGTCCGCCGCCTCCTTCCAGGAGACCACACGCGTGTTGACCGATGCCGCTATCAAGGGCAAGGTTGACCCGCTGCTCGGCTTGAAAGAAAACGTCATTATCGGTAAGTTGATTCCTGCCGGTACGGGTATGCAAGTCTACAACAATGTGGATGTTATCAATACCCACGCTTCCAGCGACGACCCGTATGTTGCCGCCTTGCGCAGCATGTTGGAAGACGACGCTGAAGAAGTGGTCGAAGGAACTGCCGAAAACGCAGTAGCCGTCAGCGAAGAATAAGATTGTCAAAAGCCCCTACAGACCGGTTGGTTTGTGGGGGCTTTTTTGATGCTTTCACGTCATATCGACCGCGGCCGTCGCATATCTTAGAAGAGAATTCTCTTTACTTTTGTCGGTTTTTCTGGTAAAGTATGACTGTAAGGAAGTGAGTATCCATGAAACCAATTGAAGAGTATGTATTAACCATTCCCGATTTTCCGGAACCGGGTATTATGTTCCGTGATTTGACCTCCGTCTTGCAGGATGCCGATGGTTTTCATCTGGCCATTGATGAACTTCAAAAACTCTTAGAGGGTGTATCGTTTGATGTGATAGCCGGCGCGGAATCACGCGGCTTTATCTTGGGCGCTCCCCTCGCCTACAATCTGCATAAGCCGTTTGTCCCGATTCGCAAACAAGGGAAACTTCCTCGTGAAGTCGTGTGGCAGGAGTATGAGTTGGAATACGGTACAGCGGTCATTGAGATGCACCGTGACGCCATTCAACCGGGGCAAAAAGTGGTGTTGATTGATGACCTGCTGGCAACCGGTGGCACCATGGAAGCGTGTGCCAGGTTGGTGGAAGAGGTCGGCGGCGAAGTCGTAAAAGTGATATTCCTGATGGAATTGGAAGGGTTGCAAGGCCGTCGCAAGCTGGCACCATATCCGGTAGAATCCGTAATTCATTACGAAGGCAAATAAGAAAGCACAAAAAACGCGTTGTCGTGACGACAACGCGTTTTTGCAATTTGTACTATTGTGCGGCTTTGGTCTTCTTGGCATCGGCCAGTTTTTGTTGGCGACGTTGCCTTACGTCGTCAGACATCGGTTGAATTTCACCCGCCGCTGTCAATGCCATACGTGTCAACACCGGACCGAACAATTCATATAAGAGCACCGCAAATAAGGTGATGTTGCGGATGAGGTGACCTGCCTCTCCCAGTTGCATTGCCGTGGTACACATACCGAGCGCTACACCGGCTTGGGGCAACAAGGTAATACCTAAATATTTGCAGGTGTTCGGTTCACATCGCACCAATTTGGCACTGCTCCAAGCACCGACGTATTTCCCAAGAGAACGCGACACAATGTATACCAATCCAATGCCCACAATCGCCCAGTCCGTGAACACACTGAGTTCCAATTCCGCGCCGCTGATAACAAAAAACAAGGCGAACAGCGGTGAGGTCCATTTATCCGACGCCGCCATCAAATCGTGCGACAACGGACACAGATTGCAAAATACCGTGCCGAGCATCATACATACCAACAAAGAAGAGAAATGAATGGATACCGGACCAATGTGGAATTCCAACATCGCCAGCGATGCCGTGAGAAACACAAAAGCAATGGTTAGGTTCAAACGGTTGGTATTGGAATTAAACAGTTTTTCCAACTGTGTCAATATCCAACCCATCACCGCGCCGAGCAAAAGCGAACACACGATTTCCACGAAGGGGTTGACGAAAACGGACAGTAAATCCATCTGTCCATTGAGCAAGGTTTTCGCAATACCGAACGATACTGCAAATACCACCAAGCCGACAGCATCGTCCAACGCTACGATGGGCAGTAACAATTTAGTCAGCGGACCTTTAGCTTTGTACTGACGTACCACCATCAATGTCGCCGCCGGCGCTGTCGCGGTGGCAATAGCACCTAGCGTAATGGCTTGCGCCGCTGAAAATTTATCCGGTATGAGCTGGTGTACTACCAGCAAACCCGCATCCACCAATACGGTGGTAACCACTGCTTGCCACACACCGATAACCAAGGCTTGTTTTCCGGTGCTTTTCAGGTCGCTCAAACGAAATTCATTGCCGATGGCAAAAGCGATAAACCCCAATGCCACTTCGGAAACCACCGCCAAAGTTTCCACGTTGTGCATCGTCGCAAACCCCAAACCGTTAACCCCCAACTGACCGGCACAATAGGGACCGATAAGTACACCGGCAATCAGGTACGCGGTCACCGACGGTAATCGCAGCGGCTTAAATAACCGCGTCATTAGTAGACCTGCCAGTAAGGCAACCGAAACAGACAATAACGTATTCACCGCAATCGACTTCCTTTATGTGTGATAAACCTCACCTATTGTACTCCGGTTGGTCGGAAAAAGCAAGCACAAAAAAGATAAAATAATAGAAATTCCATAGACACAATACCATCGCCAACCGGCAACGCCAACGTTACTCTCTTCGTCCTACCAGAAATAAGAAAAACAGACACCCGATTGGGTGCCTGCTTTACGTTGGTGCCGGTTTCCTTCCTCGTTGTTTTGGTAGCACACTCTTTCCTGGTCTTGCTCCTATCCAACATTGGATTGCATATCTACTTATGCAATATTTTCTACTTAATTCACATTGCGACACTCCTTCTTTATATTCCGTAAGTATCTTTTCTCTTATTCCTTGTGGATACTTTTTCATCCCTTTTATTCCTGACATAACAAAACCTCCTATGGTAGTTCTTTAACTCTACCATAGGAGGTACTTTTTTTCTATTGTCCGTTTTTACTGGACTTGTTCATAATCGAGTGTTTTTTGATTTAATAAGATTCAAAACCCATATCTGCCATTGTTAATTGCATTTCTCCACTTTGCTTTGCAAAACCATTGAGCGCTTCGGTCAGATATGCAACGCCTTCTCGTGCAACTTCTACTGCTAAATACTTTGTATCAGAAGGACCGACATAATTAATATCTCCAAGAGGAGCTCCTGCTGTATAATTTTTAGCGTCTAAGAAACCTGTCACGTCCACGTTTTGTTCTGGATTTGGAGACACCCTCAAGCCATAGAAATAGCTTCTCAAACTGACTGATATGTAAGAAGAACTTCCATCATTATTCTGCGTGAAAGAAGCAATGTATAAATCTTTTGTTTCAGCATTGTATGTAAGACTTACATTACCATCATCGTAAATATCCAAACTAATACCTGTCGCAAACGGTTCACCTAAGAGCTTTACATATTCAACAAGATATTCGTATGTATGATTTTTATCGTGTATGCCACATTCTGCACATACATAATATTTTGAATATGTATGCGCAGGGTTCGTGTAATTAGCGTTGTATGTATCACCACAGGAACAAGTATATATTGTAT
>JAZSOY010000017.1:0-3640 GCA_045537155.1 Acutalibacteraceae bacterium | reverse complement strand
ATAATCCAAGTGTCAATGCGTTAATGTTGGAACTAGTTACAAACGACGCTGTTGTATTATTCGTTTCTGCGCAATAATATTTTCCATTGCTTCCTTTATAAGCATATAATTGGGCATATTCATTTTTGCTTCTTATCGTGTCTATAGAAATTTTTGCTGAATTTGCAAAACTATTATAACCCCACGCTTTCAAAGGATATTTATCTGCCAATAAAATCATTTGGGAGTAATAATGAGATAATGCTATTACTTTTAAATAATCATCTGATGATAATATCAGTCTATCTTGTAATGATGGTGACATTATTCGATATCCACATTTCGAACAAACATAATAACCATCACTTTGAAGTATCATATTATGCTTTGTTACATCACGATAATTAGAACCACCACAGTAATTGACCGTCACCACACACGATGCTGAATATCCGCCATCAACCGTACAAGCGGTAACGGTTGCAATACCAGCTTTTTTAGCAATTACTTTACCGCTATAGGTATTCACCTCTGCAACGCTATCGTCACTGCTACACCAAGTAACCGTTTGGTTTGTAGCGTTCGACGGATAAACGGTTTCATAAAGATAATCTGTATCCCCTACATTCATAGTCAGACTTGTAGGACAAACACTTACCCCTGTTACAGCGATGGGCGCGGTGACGGTTACGGTAATATAATCCTTCTTACCGCTGCCGTCAGTCGCCTCGGCATAAATTCTTGTTGTACCTGTGCTTACACCGTAAATATATCCTGTGGTTGCATTTACACTTGCAATCGTTGGATTATTACTATACCACTCTACCTCTGCACACTCGGGACAGTCAGACGATATACTAGCCCAAGCGTCATAATACCATTTTCCTCTTGTAATTGTTGCACTGCTTGGATATACAGTAACTGAATTTACATATGACATTCTTTTTTCCTCCTTATTGTATCAAATTTAAAACATCTTTTCAATGATAACCTTTTCATTTCTGACAAGGTTAATATTGAATGTGGTCTCTGCGCTTTTATCATCCTCAATGGGGTGGCAGTCTTTACCATACTGCCAAACGGTTATATCCTTACGCTTCATACCTGATGGTGCATAAGGCATCCAGTTATCCGGATGAATTAGGTGAGTTGTAGTCATACTGTCATATTCGGAGAGGGTAGGAGCCACTGCCCATACAAGACACTGTTCGAAAATCTCACGGTCGGTTTGAAGACCTCGACTAAACTGACGGTCGAAATTAAACTGAGCATCCGTATTTGCTTTAAATGCAGGAATATATCCTGACTCAATAAGTTCTTCTGCAAAACCCTTTAAATAATCCTTGCTTGCAGATTCTTCGCCAATGTCAAGAAACAGCGCACTGCCTTGAGGGATTTCCAAATCAAAAGCTAATGCTACTGCAATTTCTCCGGCGGACTTGCCTTGTTCTTCGGTCTGCTTTTCACCTGAATCGTTATAAACAGCGGCAACCTTACAACCCTTAGAATGAATAAATTCAATCTCATCCTTTGTTAATGCGTTTTCGCCTAAAAGATTTCTGCCCCAAAAGTTGGGATAAACCTTATTGCGCACTACCCATTCAAACATTGACATATTGTTTTGAAGAATGTCATTCGCTTGGACCTCAGAATCCACACCGAACAACAGTCTTTCTACGGGAACTGCCTCCTCGGCTGTTTTTGTTTTGGGCCCAACTGTGGCAACCCTTGAAGCCTCGGCTAAAGCCTTGGCGTGTTTAGCACCTTTACATGCCATAATTTCATTTCCTTTCAATAATAAATTTTGATTTTTTCTTTAATTGGCGTCCCAATCTTTCACAGCTGCAACCACATTATAAAAATCAACTCTGACAACCAGTGTCATAATTAAAAAATATTTTTAAAGAATTTTTAGATTTAATAAACGCAATAAAAACAGACCCTGATGCAGAACAAATCTGTTTCAAGGTCTGTTTTACGTCTTTGGTTTAAAATAAATTTCACAAATTTAGGGTATTGCAAAAATCATACTGACACATTGAAAATCATACCAAATAGAAGGCGGCTAAAAACGTCGCTTTTAAGCAGTAAAACTGCCAAAGGTATGACGGCTATTCCTGCTTTGCCTTACTTGTTTATCACAAAATGTATAAGTCAAGGAACTATCCGTCCCTATGGTAGCATAAGCATAGCATATCGTTGTCAAAAACGCCAGAAAAATCTGCAACAATCTTTCGGTGAAAAAAGAGGGGAATTTGCGGATTGCTCTTTACAAGTCGGGGGATTTTGTAGTACAATAATTAAAGTATAGATTGATGTAGAAAAGAGAGTGGATTTATGCACCCGAAGTACAAACGTGTTTTGCTGAAACTCAGTGGCGAGGCTTTATCCGGCGAGAAGGGCTTTGGCTTGAATTTTGATATCGTCAACCGTGTCTGTTCTGCCATTAAAGAATGTGTGGACGCCGGTGCGCAAATTGCGATTGTGGTGGGCGGCGGTAACTTCTGGCGCGGTCGCTCCAGCGGCGCTATGGACCGCACGCGTGCAGACCATATGGGAATGCTCGCGACCACGATAAACTCGTTGGCTTTGGCGGATTCGTTGGAGGAGATGGGTTGCCCGGTGCGTGTGCAGACGGCGATTGCCATGCATGAAATTGCCGAGCCGTATATCCGCAATAAGGCGGTGCGCCATTTGGAAAAAGGCCGCGTTGTGGTGTTTGGTTGCGGTACCGGTAATCCCTTCTTTTCGACGGATACCGCATCGGCGTTACGTGCATTGGAAATTGAAGCCGATATTATTTTCAAAGCCAGTATGGTGGACGGTGTGTACGATTCCGACCCGAAAGAGAATCCCAATGCCGTCAAATACGAGGACTTGACCTTTATGGACGTTCTCAACCGCAATTTGAAGGTGATGGATTCTACGGCCGCCAGTTTGTGCAACGATAACCAGTTGCCGATTTTGGTCTTTAATTTGGAAAACCCCGATAACATTGTGCGCGCGATTGCCGGTGAAAACATCGGTACGGTTGTACATTCATAAGGAGGAACACATATGCAACAGATTTTTCAGACAGCCCAGGATAAAATGGATAAGAGTATCAATGCGCTGGTCAGTGAATACGGTACGATTCGTGCCGGCCGTGCTACGCCGGCGGTGTTGGATAAAATTTTGGTGGACTATTACGGAAGTCCGACACCGATTCAACAGATGGCGGCTATCTCGGTTCCGGAACCGCGGACGATTTTGATTGCGCCGTGGGATAAAAACACGTTGCGTGATATCGAAAAGGCTATTTTGATGTCGGATTTAGGCCTCAACCCTCAGAACGATGGCACGTCTTTGCGCCTTAACTTTCCACCGCTGACGGAAGAACGTCGCCGTGAGTTGGTCAAAGGTGTATACAAGTACGCCGAAGAAGCCAAGGTAGCGATTCGTTCTATTCGCCGTGACGCGTTGGAAAAACTGAAAGCCATGAAAAAGAATTCGGAAATTACCGAAGATGACTTGAAGAATGCGGAAAAGAAGATGCAAGACTTCACGGATAAGTCGTGCAAAGAGATTGACGGTATTGCGTCGAAAAAAGAAAAGGAAATTATGGAAATCTGACAGAGTTCCTCTGCTGCCGCAAACGGAGTCGTCCCAGGAGCGAAACGCT
>JAZSOY010000183.1:0-9004 GCA_045537155.1 Acutalibacteraceae bacterium | reverse complement strand
CCGCTTGGCCTCCGACTTGCTTGATGCGTGTCCCCAGTGCATATTGCCCCATTGAGCAGCGCAGGGATTGAACTGATAGTACATATGGTAAACGCCGTTGTACTTTATCATTCCGTTAGGATCGTTATTCCAGCCGTTTGGAACGGTAAAGTGTATCTGCGGACGGAGAGGCTCGCTGTAAAGGGAACCGTCACCGACGGTATCGGCGGTTCCTACCGAAAATTTCATATCGGGTGATATCTCTATCTCGATCTCCTTGCCCATAAAACGTTCTACGTCAATATATGCGGTAAAATTCGGCTCAAGCATATCAACACAGCAATCAAGGTCGTATACCAGTGTTCCGGCGTCGAAAAGCATAACCTTTTTTGATGATTTTTGCGTACCAATAAAACACCTTTCGGAACACGCGCGCCCAGTTCCTTAAACCGCTTCGGCGAGCGTAAAAATTCAACAATCTCCTGCAGTTCTTCTTTTTCCTCGTCCGCACCGGCGACGTCCTCAAACGTCGTGCGGCGACTCTCGTCGTTCGGTTGCTTGACGTGCGCTTTACCAAAGCCCATCATCTTGCCGCCGCCCTCTAAATTATTGAAAGAACGGCGCAACATAATCCACATCACGACAAACAAACCAATCATCAGCAGCGAGGGCAGCATACTGACCAACCAGGAAGACATCTGGGAGGCTTGCGTCATATCGTGGGGAACATCCTCCACATACGGGTCGATATCTTCTAAAAACAACCCGACGTTCGGCACGACATAGGTGATAATATCTTTATCGTCGATTTTATTGTCACGATTGACATCTTCGCGGTATGCTTTTTTGAGTAAAATCTCAACGCGACCGCCTAGATTGATATCATACTTTTCTACTTGGCCCTGCTTGAAGTAGTTCACATAATCGGTATAGATTTTTTCTTCCTTTTTACGCGTACCGGACATAAACATCCAAAGAATAATCGCGATGAGTACCGGCACGCCGATAATCAGCCCCAGATTGCGTAGAGTTTTTCCAAAATCGTTGTTGTGGGATTCCACGTTCCACTCACTCCTTCCCCGAAAGATACACTTCCGGTTTCAGCACACCGACATACGGCAAATTGCGATAACGCTCCGCGTAATCTAAGCCGTAGCCGACAATAAATTCATCCGGTACCGTAGCCCCGACATAGTCTGCATGAATATCCACCCGGCGGCGTTCCGGTTTATCCAAAAAAGTGCACAAGCGGATACTGGCGGGGTTGCGTGCCGATAAGGCTTTCAACAAATATGACAAGGTCACACCCGAATCCAATATATCTTCCACGACTAACAAATCCTTGCCTTCAAGCGACACATCCAAATCTTTGAGAATACGCACTTCACCCGAACTTTGCGTTCCTTTACCGTAACTGGATACCGACAAAAAATCAATGGTGCACGGTATGGTAATCGCACGCATCAAATCGGCCATAAACAGCAATGAGCCTTTGAGCACACTGACCATAAATAAGTTTTTGCCTTTATAATCTTCGCTGATTTGCTTGCCCATATTCTGTACAATTTCGGCAATTTTTTCTTGGGAAAACAAAATGCTGCTGATATCTTGGTGCATTGAATCCATTTACGTATCTCCTATCTTTTTCAACGTCATTACGGTTTTTGTATTCTCCGTCACGCGTACGCGTTCATCGCATCCGAATCCGGCAACCAAAAAGATGCCGTCACGGTCACACAACACCGGCACTGCCGTGCGTGCAGCGACGGTCAGCATGGCTTCATTAAATAGTTTTTTTAACGTCTTGCCGCATCCGCGTCCCACCGGATGATATGCATCTGCCGGTAATCGCTGGCGCAACAGCACATTGCCGTTAATTTTATCACAATCACAAGCATTTGCAAAGTGTATTTGACGATTATTCAGTTTTTGTTCATATTCTGCCCGTGTCATACTGACCCAACGCCACACCGTATCCCCGATGGTCCATGAGTCACCGTTGCGGATATTATCGTATAAAAACGGCGGCGTTTCTGCCGGCGGCATACCTACACGCACGTATTTCCCGTGTACAGACACCTGCCTGCCGCCGGTCAAAGAGAGCGAACCACCGGCTGTGAGCAGTGCATCCGCCGCGTGAATCTGCTGTTCGCTGCCACGTTGCCGTCCATGCTCACCGAGTAATTGTCGCCATACCGCACTGCGAATCGGTGTATCCAAAACCTGCAGTGCATGGCGGTCATAAACACCGTCGCCCACCGTAATGGTTTGCAGAGCAGTGGTTACTTGCTGTGACAGATAGTTATCCCACTCACGCGCACGGGCTATCACGCGCCCAATGGCCGCTTCCGCCTGCGGATTGACCACTTTCAGTTGCGGTATCACCAATTGACGAATTCGGTTACGCGCATACGCGACATCCGTATTCGTGCTATCGGTAACATAGGATAACCCGTGTTCCGCGCAATACCGTTCCACGTCATCCCGTGTACAATCAATCAACGGCCGAATAATGTTTCCCCGTACCGGAGGAATACCGGCAAGACCGTGTATCCCACTTCCACGACACAAGTGCAACAATACGGTTTCAACATTGTCACTGGCGGTGTGCGCCGTGGCGACACGGCACGTGGGCGTTGTCAGTTGTTCAAACACATCATATCGGTATTCGCGGCCAGCTTCTTCCCAACCGCAACCGCGCTCAGCTGCTACTGCCGCAATATCGACAGTAAACACCTGAAGCGGTACCTGCCATTGCCGGCACAACTCTTCCACAAACCGTTGGTCACGTTCGGCTTCTTCGCCGCGCAACCCGTGGTTAATATGTACTGCCGAAACGGCACAAAGCGAAAGCTCCTCCTGCAAAGACAACAGCAGATGCAACAACGCGACCGAATCCGCACCGCCGGATAGCCCCACCGTTACCGAGGTTCCGGTAGGGAGCATCTGCTCCCGCCGCACTGCAGCAAGAACTTTCGTGTAAGCTGTCATACTATCAACCCTCGTTTTGATGGAGTTCCAAAGACGTGAATTGCGTAAATTCGCCTTGGAACGCCAACTTCACCGAACCCAATTCCCCATGCCGGTTTTTCGATACAATCACTTCCGATGTACCGACCTCCACCTTGGATGGGTCGTCTTTTTCGTTCTTATAATACTCATCGCGATACAAAAATAACACTTGGTCGGCATCCTGCTCAATCGAACCCGATTCACGTAAATCCGATAACCCCGGACGGTGATTGGATTGCTTTTCGGTGGTTCTCGCCAACTGTGCGCAAACCAACACCGGTATATTGAGTTCTTTTGCCATAATCTTCAAACTACGCGTAATCTCCGAGACTTCCTGTACACGGTTATCCGTTTTCTTCGCGGAATGCATTAACTGCAAATAGTCAATCACCACAAAGTCGACGTCTTTGAGTCGGCGCAATCGTGCTTTCATTTCGGGCACCGTGATATTCGCCGTTTCGTCCAAATAAATCGGTGCTTTGCACAGAGTACTGGAAGTATACGCCATACGCGTCCATTCGTCCGGAGTGAGGTTGCCGGTACGCAATTTCTTCGACGATACACGCGCCTCCGCTGACAAAAAGCGGTTCACCATCTGTTCGCGCGACATTTCCAAGTTAAACACCGCCACCTTACGATGTTGTTGTACCGCCACGTTGCGCGCCAAGTTTAAGGCAAAACTGGTTTTACCCATACCCGGACGGGCACCCACAATAATCAAATCCGAACGATTCAAGCCGGTGGTGATTTCGTCCAACGCGCTGATACCGGTAGGAATACCGACATACTGGTCGCGCTCCGCGGAATTCAGTTTGCTGTACATCTCATAGTTGGAAGCGATAACATCTTGAATCGGCACCAAACCACCCAGATGGCGGTCACGGCGAATATCGTAGATTTTCTGTTCGGCTGAGTCAATCAACAACGACGCATCCACACCCGGGTCCATGGCGTCACCCATAATTTCCCGCGAAATGTGAATCAATGAACGCACATCAAACTTTTCGCGTACGATACGAGCATAGTTGCCGATATTGGAAATGGACGGCACAATCTGCGCCAGTTTCAACAAATATGCCTTCCCCTCTTCACCGGAAAAATACGATTCCGATTTGAGGGATTCCAATACCGTCACAAAATCAATGGTACTGGACTCCATCATTTTTATCAGCATAATGTTATAGATGGCTTGGTGTTCCGGTAAGTAAAAATGCTCCGGACGCAACACGTCTGCCACTTGATGAATACAATCTGCCTCCATCAAAATGGAACCGAGCACTGCTTGCTCCGCCTCTAAACTGTACGGTAAATTCAATTCATCAAACGTCGGCATTGTTGCCATACAATTCACACCTTTGTATTAGAATTCCTAGCGACAGAATGGATGTGGTTACGCCTCTGCCACCACGACAGTGACCTTGGCGGTCACACCCTGCGGGAACTTGAGTTCTGCTTCATACGCACCAAACGCCTTGGCATCTGCCATCACGATTTTGCGTTTGTCGATGGTTACGTCGTACTGTTTTGCCAATTCTTCTGCTACCTCTTTGGTCGTCACCGAACCAAACAACCGACCGCCTTGTCCGGCACGCGCCACGACTTTCACCGTTTTTCCCAGCACACGTGCCGCCGCCGCTTCCGCCGCTTGCTTTTCCACGGCCAAATGATGCAACCGCGCATCTTCCTTGTTCTTCAAATCGTTCATTGCCTGCGCATCGGCCTCCACAGCCAAGCCGCGCGGCAATAAGAAATTACGGGCATACCCATCGGACACTTGAATCAACTGTCCTTTTTTTCCCTGCCCTTTGACATCTTGTTTCAAAACTACTTTCATGGTTCTTCGCCTGCTTTCTATGTATCTTTTATTGTGCGGATTGCTCCGCCTCCAAAGCGTGTTGACGTTCTGCCAAGTAGCCATCTATTGCTTGCTTCAGCCGTTCAAGCGCCACCGCTTTATTGTCGGTATTCACATACGCACCGGCCATCGTTCGGTGACCGCCGCCGCCGAGCGCCTCCATCACCAGTTGTACGTTTATCGCACCATACGAACGCGCCGACACACTGAATCCCTCACCATCGGTGAATATAACAAACGATGCTTCCACATCTTTCACCGACAAGAGTTCATCGGCGGCTTGAGCCGCCGCGATACGCAGTTGCGTGCCGCCGGTTTCCTCAACACACGCTATCGCCGTGACCTCATACTGTTCAGCCGATGCCACAATCTCCGCTTTTAGACGATACGTTTCCATCGTTTCGGAAAACAGTTGCTTGACGGTTACCGTATCCGCACCCATACGCCGCAAATAGGCGGCTGCCTCAAACGTGCGCACACCGGCGTTTAGCACGAACCCACGTGTATCCAACATAATGCCGGCCAACAAGGCTTCGGCACTCACGGTACTCAACCGTGCATTCGACAAATACTGTGTCAATTCCGCTACCATTTCGGATGCCGAACCGGCGTGCGGCTCGTGATAAAACAATGTCGTATCCCGAATGTGGTCTACCATCTTACGATGGTGGTCAATCACCACCACGGTACGTGACTTTTGATAAAGTGACGGCGCATCCAGTCGGTCAGCTTGGTGCGTATCGGTAATGATTAACAACGTATGCTCGGTCAAGAGCGGTAATGCTTCTTCCTCGGTAATGAACACGTCGGTTTTTCCGGCCTGCTCATAGTGTTGTATCAACACGTCGGCTAACGTCGTTTTACGGTCCACGATGGTATACGCCGTTTTTCCCAAATGCCGACACATTTCGGTCAGCGCCGCACAAGAACCCAAACAATCCAAGTCCGAATAGCGGTGTCCCATCAACAACACCTTGTCACTGTTACGAATACTATCCGCCAGAGCCGATGCCATCACACGCGTACGCACCTTGGTGTGTTTTTGAATATTTTTGGAAACGCCACCGTAAAAATCATAACCGTTCTCGGTTTTCACTGCCACTTGGTCTCCACCGCGCCCCAATGCCATGTCCAACGATTGGTAGGATTGTATTTCCGCTTCCAATGCCGATGTCCCGACACCGACACCGATAGACAATGTCATGCTCGCGCCACTCTCCGTTCGTAGCGCGCGCACGCGGTCCAAAATATTAAAACGACTTGCCAGAATGCTGTCAAAGTGGCGGTACTCAATTAAAGCAAAGAATCGACCCGAAGCACATTTGCGAAACACACCGGCAAATGACGCAACCCAGTCTTCCAGTAATTCCTCCACGCGCGACAACAACCGTGCGCGTTCGCTTTCCCGTAACTCTTTGGCCACTTCGGCGTCGTTGTCGATGTAGATAGAAAACACCACCGGTCGACTGTTGGCGTATTCTGTCGAAATGTGTGTCAGTTCTGTGTTGTCGGCAAAATACAACACATAACCGGTCATCTGTTCGTGTGAGAGGGGCGATACGTACACCGCGTACGTCTGTTCACCGTCGTGTACACACGGTAGATATTCCTGTTGTAACGCATTCTCGGTGAGTCCCTCAAATCGTTTCTGTATCCCCTCGCCGTACATATCCGTTCCGCGCAGTACCTCGCGGCAGAACCGTGCGTTGTACCACACAACGGTGCGGTCCTCTGCTAATAACACCACCGGTAGCGGTGTCGCATCCAGCGCGTTTTTCTGTTCCGGATTCAACATATCTGCCACCGCACCGAGATACCGCCTGACAGTGCTATGGATGCGGCGGTGACGCCACACCGTCAGCGTCAAGAGCAAGAGGACTACCGCGGTATAGACATAAAACACAAAACGGTCAAGGAAAAATACCGGAACCATCGATAACACCAACGCCACACACAGTGGCAGTGTAATCGACGCTAGACACAACGTATGACACGTACGTTTCACGGTATCCCCCCTCTTCCACCAGCCCCAATAAAAAGGCTTCTTACACTTCCAGCAAAATCGGTAAAATCATCGGGCTACGCTTGGTCTTTTGGAACACGCGGCGTGAAAGTTCATCACGAACACGCGTTTTCATCGTATTCCAATCGTGCGCGTGTGCCCAACAGCACTCCTCCAACACCTCAGCGGCAATGGTACGAATTTCCCCCATCAAGTCCTCGGCTTCGCGTACATACACAAATCCACGCGATACCACATCGGGACCCGACACCACTTCACCGGCGGTCATATCAATAGCGGCAACCACCACTATCAAGCCGTCTTGACCGAGGTGGCGACGGTCACGCAGAACAATACTACCCACATCACCGATGCCTAAACCATCCACCATCACACGCCCGGCAGGGACCGAGCCCACCACCGACATTTTATTTGCGGTAATTTCAATCACCTTGCCGATATCGGGAATCAACACATTTTTGGGCGACATACCCATGGCTTTTGCCAACTGTGCATGCTTTTGCAAGTGTTTTTGCTCCCCGTGCACCGGAATGAAAAATTGTGGTCGTGTAATGCCGTGAATCAGTTTTAATTCTTCTTGACACGCATGTCCCGACACGTGAACATCGTACATTTTTTCATATACGACGTCACAACCGCATTTCAGCAATTCGTTTACCACGCGTCCCACGGTTTTTTCATTACCGGGAATCGGCGTAGCCGAAATGATGATATAGTCATCGGGACCCACTTCTACCTGACGATGCTCGGAAAACGCCATACGCGCCAATGCCGACATCGGTTCACCCTGACTACCGGTGGTAATAATAGTCATTTTGTCTTTGGGATACCGATTGACCGTTTCCATCTCCACCATCACACCTTCCGGCACGCGGAGATAGTTAAGCTCGTGCGCAATGCTCACATAATTGACCATGCTGCGCCCCGAAATGGCAACTTTACGACCGTCTTGTGCCGCGGCGTCGATAATCTGTTGAATGCGATGCAGATTGGACGAGAATGTCGCAATAATGACGCGCTTATTCTTGGCATTTTGGAACAGTTTTGAAAAACTATCCCCTACCACACGTTCACTCGGCGTATAACCGGGCCGTTCCGCATTGGTCGAGTCCGCAAGTAACGCCAACACACCCTCATTGCCCATTTCGCCTAAACGCGGCAAATCAATCATCGTGCCGTGAATCGGCGTACAGTCAATTTTGAAGTCACCGGTGTGAATCACATACCCCAACGGCGTTTTAATTCCCAGTGCTACCGCATCCGGTATCGAATGGTTCACGTGGATAAACTCCACCGACACGCGTCCGAATGACACCGATTTGCCTGCCGGTACCACGTGTAACGGGACTTTGCCTGCCAAGCCGTGTTCTTTTAACTTAGATTCCACCAAGGCAATGGTCAGTTTGGTAGCATAAATCGGGAAAATGTGTTGTTTGAGTAAATATGGCAAGGCGCCGATATGGTCTTCGTGACCGTGTGTAATCACAATGCCGTGAATATGCTCTGCCATTTTGTCGATGTGCGTAAAGTCAGGCAACACGATATCCACGCCCAACAAATCTTCATCGGGAAATGCCATTCCGCAATCAATCAAAAACGCATCGTCGCCATATTCAAACAGCGTGATATTTTTGCCAATTTCATTCAAACCACCCAGCATCGTCAACCGCACCGGTAAGGCCGGTGCTTTCTTCGACGGTGTGCGGTTACGTGTAGATGACCGATGACCGTTGTTGCGTTGTTCCGCCTGCTTTGGTTCGGATTTTGGCGGTGTAGTCCGCATTGTCTTTTTTGAGTTGTTGGTACGTTCACCGGATTTATTATCGTTCATAGTTGCCGCCTTAGGTGCACGAGAATGCGGTGCATAAGACGTATTTTTCGGCGCTGTGCCGTTCGATTTCTTCTGCTTTTCAGATTGCATATTGTCCCTCCGTTTCTACAAATACTAACTAAGCAAATAAGCCTCACGCGGTGTGAGGCTGGGATATGTCTTTTGTTCCAAATACGCATTTAAGACAGGACAAAACCGTTCACATAACTAGTATAATTATTGTACCTTGATTTCTGCCGGTTGTCAAGACGTATACCATAAGGGAACCGAACTCGCAATGGTTTTCACCACGCTTTTTTGCCCG
>JAZSOY010000138.1:0-1918 GCA_045537155.1 Acutalibacteraceae bacterium | reverse complement strand
ATCGTGATACCACGTGCGCGCTCCTCGGGAGCCTTATCAATGTTTGCGTAGTCAACGAAGTCAGCAGCGCCACCCAAAGCCAACACCTTCGTGATAGCTGCCGTCAGCGTGGTCTTACCATGGTCAACGTGACCGATGGTTCCGATGTTTACGTGGGGCTTATTTCTTTCAAATTTTGCCTTTGCCATTGTGATTTTCCTCCTTTATTTAACCTTAAAAATAATTACAGAACCGTGTAGTCCCATTCTACCAAGGATACCGATAAATTTCAAGACTTTTTTGAAAAGTTTCCGAAAAACCGGTATTATGCGGTAAAATCAGTTCTTTGTGCGTTTGGAGATAATCTCCTCGGCAACGCTCTTCGGGACTTCAGAGTAGTGGCTGGGCTCCATGACATATTGGCCACGGCCCTGAGTGCCGGAACGCAAATCCGTTGCGTAACCGAACATCTCGGACAACGGCACGTTGGCACGAATCTGCACCGCGCCGTTAATGTTTTCGGAACCTTCCATCTGTCCACGACGGGACGCGATATCACCGACGACAAATCCCATATACTCGTCGGGAACAACGACGACCACTTTCATGATGGGTTCCATGAGCACGGGGTCCGCCTTACGCATAGCCTCTTTGAAAGCCATCGAACCGGCAATCTTAAACGCCATTTCTGACGAGTCAACCTCGTGATACGAACCATCATACAACGTGACCTTCACGTCCACAACGGGGTAGCCGGCGATGGTACCGGAGTGCATAGCACCCTGGATACCGGCATCGACAGCCGGGATATATTCCTTCGGAATGGCACCGCCGACAACGGCGTTGACAAACTCGTAGCCTTTACCGGATTCATTGGGCTCCAGCTTAATCTTAACATGACCGTACTGGCCCTTACCACCGGACTGACGCGCATACTTCTGGTCAACATCCGCCAGTTTGCGGATAGTTTCTTTGTAAGCAACCTGCGGAGCACCGACGTCGGCTTCCACTTTGAACTCACGAAGCAAACGGTCTACGATGATTTCCAAGTGCAACTCACCCATACCGGCGATAATGGTCTGTCCGGTTTCTTCGTCGGTGTAGGTCTTAAAGGTGGGGTCTTCTTCCGCCAACTTGGCGAGAGCAATACCCATCTTTTCTTGACCGGCCTTGGTTTTGGGCTCAATCGCCACACGGATAACCGGGTCCGGGAAGTTCATCGATTCCAAAATAATCGGGTGTTTTTCGTCGCACAACGTGTTACCGGTGGTCGTGTTCTT
Organism: Acutalibacteraceae bacterium; assembly: GCA_045537155.1. GTDB lineage: Bacteria > Bacillota > Clostridia > Oscillospirales > Acutalibacteraceae > RGIG3009. Next base: position 659 of record JAZSOY010000138.1, on the reverse strand, counting down.
CAGACCAATCGCGGCAGCAATGTCACCGGCGTACACAACGTCCAAATCCTTACGGCTATTGGCGTGCATCTGTACGATACGGCCCAAACGCTCGTTGGAATCTTTACTGGAGTTGTACACGGTTTCACCGGCCTTGACGGTACCGGAATACACGCGGAAGAATGCCAATTTACCCACAAACGGGTCGGTGGCAATCTTAAACGCCAACGCGGCAAACGGTTCTTCATCGGACGAGTGACGGACATCTTCCTCACCGGTATCCGGATGCGTACCCTTGATGGGGGGGACATCCAACGGAGAGGGCATATAGTCCACGATGGCATCCAACAACTTTTGAACGCCCTTGTTACGATACGAAGTACCGCAGCACACGGGAACCATGGTGTTGGCAATGGTGGCTTTGCGGATAACCGCCTTGATTTCTTCGGTGGTGATTTCCTCGCCACTGAAGTATTTTTCCATCAATTCGTCATCCTGCTCGGCAACGGCTTCCAACAACTTTTCACGGTATTCGTTGGCCTTGTCCAACATATCCGCGGGGATTTCCTCCACGCGCATATCTTTACCCATATCGTCGTAGTAGACATCGGCTTGCATCTCCACCAAGTCCACGATACCCTTAAACAGGTTTTCAGAACCGATGGGGAGCTGAATCGGAA
>JAZSOY010000101.1:0-4311 GCA_045537155.1 Acutalibacteraceae bacterium | reverse complement strand
CATTAATATGAGTGCGATGCCGGCCAACCACCATCGGTACCGAAACAAGCGGTGGTATCCTACCGCCGCGATGCCCAAAGCACCGAGTACCCCTACCACAAAACAGATGCCTTGCATGATGACGGATTCGCCGGTTGCTGCAACGAGCAGGATACCGTACACCGCGGCTGCCAGACAACAAAGCAATAGTAACGTATCCAACGGACGACGGTATCTCACGGCAGGACCTCCTTGGTGTATTTCTGGTTAGTATTTCCCTTACGATGGGGAAAACACTTGCATCTTGCGGTTTTTATGGTACAATAAACAACGGTTGATGGGGAACGTCCACGAAACATACCGAAAGGAGAATGCCGGATGGCGCGTTTTATTACACACAGCGTCGCAGAAACCGAGGCGTTGGGGTATCGGTTGGCGGCACACTGTCGCGCCGGCACCGTGGTGGCATTTTTCGGCGGTTTGGGTATGGGGAAGACGGCGTTTGTGCGTGGAATGGCACAACAATTGTGCCCAATGGCAGAAGTGTCCAGTCCGACGTTTGCCCTGGTGAACGATTACGGTGGTCAACCGCCGTTGGTGCATTTTGATATGTATCGTGTGAATGGGTGGGAGGATTTGGATACCACCGGTTACTATGATTATGCGGATGCCGGTGCGGTGCTCGCGGTGGAGTGGAGTGAGAACATCGAGGAAGCCCTCCCGGCAGACGCCGTGCGGGTGACCTTTGAGCGCCTATCGGATACCGAGCGCGCTATTACCATTGAGGGGGTAACGCTGTGAAAGCCCTACCGGAAACCTACCGATTGCTGGCAGTGGAATCGTCTGCCGGCCCGGCATCGTGCGCGTTGCTGTCGGTGGAAGCCCACCGACAAACGGTATTATGCTCGGCAGCCGTCAACACCTGCTTGACACACAGTCAAACGCTGTTGCCGATGGCGGAGGATATGCTCAAAAACGCCGGATTGTCGTTTGCCGATGTGGATGCGTTGGCGGTGGCTGTTGGTCCCGGTTCGTTTACCGGTGTGCGCATCGGTGTGGCGGCGGTCAAAGGCTTGGCCTTTGCCGCGGATTTACCGTGTGTGCCGGTGTCCACGTTAGAGGGAATGGCGTATCGCTTTGCCGGATTGCCGATGACGTGTGATATCGTGGCCGTGATGGATGCTCGCCGTCGACAAGTCTATACGGCACTGTTTTCGTTGGATAACGGTGTGCTCACACGGGTGACACCGGACGAGGCACTGTCACTGGATACATTGGCATCGCGTTTGGCGGCACGTTCGCGTACGGTGTTGGCTGTGGGAGATGGCGCGGAATGGTGCTGCCGCGAATTGGCCGCGACGGTCGTGCCGTCGTTGCAGGTAGCACCGGTGGGACTCGCTTATCAACACGCCATCGGTGTTGCCCGTGCGGCAGTTCCGCTGTTGGCAACGGGACAAGCGGTGTCGGGCGAGCGGTTGTTACCGCTGTATTTGCGCTTGCCGCAAGCCGAGCGTGAACTGCGCCGCCGTCAAGCAGAACAAAAAATACATACCGAATAACAGCAGCAGGCAGACCTTGGCGGTCTGCCTGCTTTCCTTTGGTTGTGTGGGACACCTTGCGATATCGCCGTCGGTTGACTTTTTCGCCAAAATACGCTATACTTTATCCAAACAGATACCATCACAAAAGAGGGGTTTGAGTATGCAACTATCGCCGTCGATTTTAACGTGTGATTTCGCCCGATTGGACCGGGAACTGGCATTTGTGGAGAGTACAGGGGCCGATATGGTGCATTTGGATGTGATGGACGGCGTTTTTGTCCCGAACTTGAGTTTCGGGCCGCCGGTGATTGAGCGGATGCGTCCGCTGACATCGCTGTTTTTTGATGTGCATTTGATGATGGCGTATCCCGACCGCTTGATTGACGCATTTGCAAAAGCCGGTGCGGATTTAATCAACTTCCACATAGAAAGTGAGGCGCCGGTAGCCGAAACGCTGGCACACATTCACGCGTTGGGCAAGCAAGCGGCGTTAACCCTCAAACCAAAAACACCTGCCCAAGCGGTATTTCCGTATTTAGAGCAGGTGGAAATGGTGCTGGTTATGACGGTCGAGCCGGGCTTCGGCGGTCAAAAGTTTATGGCAGACCAGCTACCGAAAGTGCGTGCTTTACGTGAGGAAATTGACCGGCGCGGGTTGTCGGTTAAACTGCAAGTCGACGGCGGCGTATCGGTCGATACGGCTCCGCAAGCGGCAGCGGCCGGCGCCGATGTCGCGGTAGTGGGCAGTGCTTTGTTTAACGCGGCGGACCCGGTGGCGGTAGCGCGCGAGATACACTCGCTTTAAGCGTGTGGAACGCGTTGCCGACAAGTAGCCGTTCTCCATGTTCTTCGGTGTAGGCCGCGGCGGCACAACCGTCCGCCAAACGGTCGGCAAATTCGCCTAATAGTTGGTGGTATGGGTGTGCTGGTTCGGTACCGGTATACACAATCAACCGATATTCTTGGTTCCAACGATACAATGAGGCTGTCGGCAGTTGCTGTTCCGGTATCGTATGCAAGGCTTTCCCGAGATGTAATAACGCATCCGCATCGGCGACGGTGTAAACGGTTGGTTCCGGTGTCGGTAGGGGCGGGGCGGTGTGCGGTGTTATCAGTAACAGACACCCTTCGTCAATCGGCAGTGCTTCCACGGTTAATCCCACGTGGGTGCCGAACATACCGCGTTCGCGTGCCACGGCAATTAATTTGAGTATCGTACGCCGTGTGGCACTGTCCTGAGCATGCATACGGTCAAATTGCAGTCCCCAACGATGCATATCGGTGTGGGAAAGCCATATTTTTAGGCAGCCGCTGTTCAGCGGTTCCAATTTCATTATCATCCCTCCTTGGCGGTGCTTACTATTATCTTATTATGGATACAAGCAGTTGGCAAGGAACAATTTTTGGGAGAACGACAGAAAGGTGGTGTTCCGATGCGTCGTGAGAAAGGCATACGACTGTTATTTCAAAAGTCACCGGCGATTGACCGACCGACGGTTGTTTGCACAGACGTCAATCAAGTCACGCTTCCGTATACTTATTTTACCGACACGGAAGTAACGCCATCGGTGGCATTATACGATACGGTACGTTGCGGCACACCGCTCGCTGTATGTGATGACGATACGACGGCATCGGTGCTGTCGAGTGTCACCGGTGCGGTGAGCAGTGAGCGCGAGATAGACCACCCGTTGTATGGGCGATTGTCCTGCGTTGTGATTGACCGTCTACCGGTGGAACCGGAGCCGGAAATGCCACCTCCTGTGACCATGGAGTGCTCAGTGGAAGATATTGTTGCGGCGGCGCAACGAGCGCACATTATTGATGAATTGGACGGCGTGCCGTTGGCGTGGAAATTGCGTGAATGGCGTGAAAGCGGTTGTGAATTTTTGGTGGCCGATGCCGTGCAGGTACAACCGTATGAGTCCAGTGCTTGGGCGGTGTTGCGTGACAGTGCTGAGCAAGTTGTGGCCGGCCTATCCTTGGCGGCACAGGCCGCCGGAACGACACGCTACCACATTGCCGTGTGCTTGTCCGGTCAACGTCGTCGCTCGTTAGCGGTGCGTATCGGCAAAGCCCATTTGTTCCAAACCGATTCCTTTTATCCCGTATCGGTGATTATCAACCGTTCACGCCACCACGTCGGTACACATACCGTATTGCCGGACGCCCCGGTATATCGCATCGGGGTGCAGGCGTGTTTAGCGTTGTACCGTGCGGTATATTTGCAGGAACCGCATCATCGGTGCACGGTTACGGTTGCCGGCAATGCCGTGCGGCAACCGCAGAATATCACCGTGCCGTTTGGTACCACCGTGCAGGAGGTGCTACTACGGTGTGGCGTGACGACAGACCCAAACTATTTGATTCTGGGCGACATGATGACCGGTACGGCGGCAACCACACAGGACATTCCCATTTTACCGGGTATGACTTGTATTTTGGCGTTTACGGCGGAAACCATTCGCCATATCACACCGCGTACGTGTATCGGTTGCGGTCGGTGTGTCGAGGTGTGTCATGCCGATTTATTGCCGTTTGAAATTGTGCGGCGTTACAACAATATGCATTATGAACGACTGAATACGCTGGAAGTCGCATCGTGTGACCGTTGCGGAGCGTGCTCGTATGTGTGTCCGTGCGGCATCGATTTGGCAGCCACTATTGCGGAGGCACGTCAAACCGATAGCAGTCTGGTTGTGGAACTGGTGGAAGATGCTGGTGCTTAGGTATTCTTCGGGACCGCTCTTACGCGAGTCGCAACGTGTTTTTTTCCCGTCCGGTGACGGGT
>JAZSOY010000071.1:0-3198 GCA_045537155.1 Acutalibacteraceae bacterium | reverse complement strand
AGACCGGCAGGGCCGGAGCCAATCACCGCTACGCGGTGTCCGTTGCGCTTTGTGGATGGCGTGGCGGTGTTCTCGCCATGGGTACGGTGCCAGTCTGCCGCAAAGCGTTCCAGTCGTCCGATGCCCACCGGCTCTCCCTTGACACCACGGACACACAATGACTCACACTGGTTTTCCTGCGGACACACACGACCGCACACGGCCGGTAACGCATTGGTGCTACGGAGAATATCGTATGCTGCCTCGATATTTCCGTCTCGGATTTGCGCGATAAAATCGGGAATCTGCACATTCACGGGACAACCGTTCACGCAAGGACGCGTCTTACAATTCAAACAGCGCGTCGCTTCTTCCTGCGCCATTTCCAAAGTATATCCCAACGCCACTTCCTCAAAATTGCCGGCGCGTACCGCCGGTTCTTGTTCCGGCATCGGGGTTTTCGTTAACGTCATATTGAAAGCCATCTTGTTTACCCCTCCGTAAATGCCAAGCGGCAGGCATGTTCCTGCTCACGATACTGGCGCAGACGTTGCATTGCCTCGTCCCAATCCACCTGATGTCCGTCAAATTCCGGACCGTCCACACAGGCAAATTTCACTTCGCCGCCGACCGTCAACCGACAACCGCCGCACATACCGGTGCCGTCAATCATAATCGGATTCATCGACACAAACGTTGGAATACCATACGGTTTGGTAACGTTCGCCACGGCGCGCATCATCGGCAACGGACCGATGGCAATCGCTACATCGTACTGCTCACCGGCATCCAACAGTTCCTGCAACTTGGTCGTTACAAACCCCGGATTCCCGTTGGAGCCGTCGTCCGTCATCACAAACAATCGTGTGCTGACTGCCGCCAACTCGTCTTCCAACATCACGATATCCTTGTTTCGGAAACCGGCAATCATATCCACGTGCGCTCCCAGACGATGTAACGCTTTGGCTTCGGGATACGCAATGGCACATCCCACACCTCCGCCGATAACCACGGCTTTGCGATACCCCTCCAGTTCGGTGGCATTGCCCAACGGCCCGACCACATCCAGAATGGCATCTCCTACCGATAACGTGTCCAACAGCAAGGTCGTCTTGCCTACCTTTTGATACATAATGGTAATCGTGCCTTTTTCCGGGTTTTCATCCGCTAACGTCAACGGAATCCGTTCACCCGTTTCGTTGACACGCACAATAACAAACTGCCCCGCTTTGCCTTTGGCGGCAATCAACGGTGCTTCAATTTCCATCAGCGACACCGCTTCATTCAGCGCGCGCTTATTAACGATTGCAAACATACCTTCACCCTGTTTTTTGAGATTTTTAATGCTTCTTTACCAACCAGCCATCACAGGGTAGATATCGGCCATTGACATCTACCACGCCGTGGTAAAACACCGGACAGTATAACACATTTATAACAAATAGTCAAACGGGGTTGAAAAATAGCATAGTCTGTTGTAAAATGGGCGGGAAAGGTTGTGACAAGGTTGGATTTCTTATATGTATTAGAGGGATGGCGCACACCGTGGTTGGACCGTGTGATGTTGTGCATCACGTCGCTGGGAGAAGAATTGTTTTTCTTAGCCATTGCAATGATATTGCTGTGGTGTATTGATAAGTATGAAGGATTTTACATGCTATCGGTGGGTTTCATCGGCATCCAACTCAACCAACTGTTGAAAGTGTTATGCCGCGTAGAACGGCCTTGGGTGCGTGACCCGTCCTTTCATCCGGTAGACGAGGCGGTTCCGCAAGCCACCGGATATTCGTTCCCCAGCGGTCACACGCAAAACGCCGTCGGCACCTACGGCGCGGTGGCGCGATGGTCGTACCGCCGCGTCTTTCGCATTGTCTGTTGGGTGGTCGCGGTGTTGGTAGCGTTTTCACGAATGTACTTGGGTGTCCATACACCGGCGGATGTTCTCACCTCGTTTGCGATTGCGCTCATTTTGGTGTTTGCCTTGTACCCACTGTTCCGTCGCGCCTCGGAAAATCCACGCGGTGTACGCATCTTGATGGGCGTCATGTTGCTGTGGTCAGTGGCGCAGGTGGTATTTATGGAATGTTTCCCCTTTCCTGCCGAAGCCGCCGGCGAAGAACTCTACAGCGCATTGGAAAACGCGTATAAAATTGCCGGCGCGGCATTCGGTTTTGCGGTGGTGTTTGAAGTGGACCGTCGTTGGTTACGGTTTGAAACCGCTGCCGTTTGGTGGGCACAAATCGTCAAAGTCGTGCTCGGTATCGCGCTGACGTTGGGTGTCAAGGAACTCGGCTATCTCGCGTTTTCGTGGATACCGTATGAACCTGTAGGCAAAGCGTTTGCCTATTTGCTGATGGTACTCTTTGTCGGTTGCGTCTGGCCGCTGACCTTCCGTTGGTTTGCACGGTGGCAGAGAAACACCGTCCCGAAAGCGTAATATATAAAAGCACCGGCAACGCGTGTTGCCGGTGCTTATTTTTTGATTTCGGTTTCTGTCGGTAGGGCTGCTGCGTCCGGCATCGACGCGGTTTTGGCAATCAATCGACGCTTAACCTGCGGTCCGTCAAAGAGCCGCCGAATTTGCACCCGACCGGTATAGGCAGTATCACATTTCTTGCAATGTAACGGTGCTTGAAACTGCCGATGAAAGAATTTCCACTCGTCACGCGGCTGTAAGCGCTTGCCGCACGTCGGACACCGAAACACAAAGTCTTTGCGGTGCACTGCCTCGTCTTGTAAATCTCGTACCACGGTCGGCTTGAAGGTCATCCGGCGATAAAACGTGTCATCGGTCTTGCACAACGCCGCCGCAAAGGACTCCGGCTCATACACACGCTGCAATATCTGTGCCGATAACCGACTATCATCGATGGCGTGGTGCAGTTCGAGTGCCGTACTGTCCATACCCAACAACGCGGCGAACTTCACCAGGGCTACTTGCTGTGTTGTGTCTAACGACAACCGTTGCTGGGCATACGCCTGCAAGTCCGCATACTGCGTGACGAACGGCATCCGTTCTTCCCCGTAGTAATACTGACAGTTTTCCATCAGCACCAACAAATCGGTGGTGCTCCACGTCAGCAACACGACGTCCCCATCCCCGACAAAGCGGTGCAACTGCTCCATCGCCGCCGCGAAGGTGGTACCGCCTTTGAGTTGGTCGTCGGTGTAGCCGGTCAAATCCGTCACCCAATGCGTCAACTTTCGGCTGACACGCGG
>JAZSOY010000217.1:0-2249 GCA_045537155.1 Acutalibacteraceae bacterium | reverse complement strand
ATCGTGGGTTCCCACATTGATAGTGGAAAACTACTCGGTATCCGTTAGTTTTGCCAATGTGTTGACCACTGTGTTGATTGGAGTTAATCTCACAGGTGCATTTATTGCGACCTATGTGTATCCTAAGCGTATTTCATCGGCAACTACTGCACTGGCTTGTTGTTTTTTTGCGGTGTTGCCGTTCACCATTGCATTGTTGACCATCGGGAAGTGGCCGGTAGCCGTCATTGTGCTTTTGTTGACGGGAATCACCACCATGATGTACGCCGGTCATCAGTTAATCAATATTATTATTCCGTCTCATTTTTCGAACATCGGTATGACCGGTCGCGTTTCGGCAATTTTGAACGGTTGTGCATCATTCGGTACGGTTGCTGCAAATGTTGGTTTTGGTTATCTGGCAGAGCAATACGGGTGGGGGACGACCATCGTTTCGTGGGTGCTATTCACCGCAGCGGCAGGAGCCTTTTCTCTGGCGGCATCGCCGCTTTGGAAACGGTTTATGCGAGGAGGTTGACAAAATGAATGACATACATTTACTCGGCAAGAAGATTTTAAGCGACCAATCGCCGATTCTCTTATCCTATACACCGGATGAGTCGTGGAAAGAGGTTTGGGAAGTAAAATCCGGTCACTGGTACTATGAGAATGGGTATCTTGTTGGGGAAGAACCGGGCAACTTCGGCGGTATTTTATTCAGCCGTGAACGATTTGACGACGATGTGATGTTCACATTTACTATCGGTGCGGTGTTGCCGGCAACACGGGACTTAAATGCCGTATTTTGCGCAAATTGGGACGATACCACCGATTATCTCGGTGACTCGTATGTATGTGGCTTAAACGGTTGGTATGAGCATAAAAGCGGTATTGAACGCAACTATGGTTATGGTTCCACGCTGTACTCCACCACCTCGTTGTATCAGTATATCCCCGGTACAGAGGTGCGTATGACCGCCGGTGCTATCAACGGACATACGTTTATGGTGGTCGACGATGTGCTGGTGACGGAATTGATTGACCCGCAACCGCTGCGTGGCGGACATATTGGATTCTCGGCATACTGCACCAAACTGAAAATTAAGGATATTGAAGTGCGTAAGGTTGTGTGGGAAGAATTTCCACAGGAATATACACCTGAATTTTAAGGAGGAAGAATCAATGAAACAGACATCCGATTTCCGGTATAATACCGGAGCAACTAAGGTTCCGTGGGCTGCCGTCGGCGAGAACTACAATGTGCATGACCTGATGGAAATCATCCGCTTTTTGATGCAAGGTCAAGGCAAAGAATATGACGAAGCCATTGAGGCAGTGTGGCAGCAGGTTAAAAAGCTGGATGCCGTATCAACACCTCCCGGAAAGTTGTCCTTGGCCAGCGAGGTGGAAGCCGCAGAAGCCGCTTGTAATGAGTATTTGGGTACCACCACTTCTACTTTTGTGACAAACGCCACGGCCGGTTTTGAAATTGCGTACAAGTATGCGAACCTCCAACCCGGTGACGAAGTCATTGTGCCGGCTATTACCTTTGTGGCAACCATGGCATATCCTTTAGCTATCGGCGCCAAATTGGTGTTTGCCGACGTCGACCCGAAAACCATCAATATGGACCCGGCAGACGTTGCTCGGAAAATTACCGACAAAACCAAAATGATTGTACCGGTACATATCGGTGGCTATCCGGTGGATATGGACCCGATTATGGAATTGGCAAAGAAACACGACATTCTCGTATTGGAAGATGCCGCACACGCGTTTGGTGCTATGTATAAAGGCAAGAAAATCGGTACCATTGGCGATTTTGCCGCGTTCAGCATGCACGAGGTGAAGAACATCACATCGTTTGGTGAGGGTGGTATCGTCACCACCAACGTTCCGAATTTCGGTCCGGAGATGAAGCGTGCGCGTTTCTTGGGTCTGGACTTCAGCTGTCCTATCAAGGATTGGTTGTATAACATTACTCCCATTCCGGGCAAAGAGAAACCGTTTGTGGCCGGTAACCATTCCACCACGGAAATTCAGGGCTTAGGCTTGCGCCTGCAGGTAGCCAGAAACGAAGAAATTGTTGCAGCGCGCAGAAAGGCTGCCCAATATCTGTCCGACCGTTTTGCGGCTAACGAAGCGATTATCCCGCAGGATATCGGCAACGATGACATCAAGCCGACCTTCCATATGTATTTGTTGCAAATTGACCCTGCCAAAGCCGGCGGCGATATCCAACTGCTCAAAAAGAAGTTGGAAGAGAAGGG
>JAZSOY010000112.1:0-6551 GCA_045537155.1 Acutalibacteraceae bacterium | reverse complement strand
CCGCTTGGCCTCCGACTTGGTTTTTCGGATGAGTGGCACTTCGTTCTGCCAATGCTTGGGCCAGTCGGTGACGCATTTCCGCGGCAGCGGCGCGTGTGAATGTCACCACCAGCAGACGGTCCACATCTACCGGATGCCTTTCATCGGTAATACGCGCGACGATGCGTTCCACCAACACCGATGTTTTTCCCGAGCCGGCGGCGGCGGATACCAATAAGGTGCCGTCGTGTGCATGAATACATTGTTCTTGTGCCGGTGTCCAACGGTGCTCACTCATTGGTGGTCACCTCCTCTTGCGGTTCGTCTTGCAATGAGGCCAATGCCTCTTGTTGGGACAGCGCAGCTATCTCATAAACAGCGTCGGTGGCTTCACGGCCGCACACATCGCGGTACTCGCAATAGCGGCACAGCTGACTTCCGTCGGGCATCACCGTCGGCACGGCGGAAATGTCGCCGGCGTGCAGATGTTCTACCATCGCCGTCAATAAGGTTTGTATACGTTGCTGGATTTTTCCAAACTGTGCAAGCGAAGCAAAACTGCCGGTGCTGAGTTCACCTTTTTTATTGAGGTAGGTTGGAATAAATACACCGCCCGGTTCGGTTTCCATGGCGCGCAGTACCTCCACGTCGTCGAGCAGGAGGCCGTTCGTACACATGGAGGATAGTTGTGCAGTTTCCAATTCCTCGGCTGTTAAATCGCGTGCATCGGATAACGAGGGTACCTTGGCAGGTAAATACAATACACCTGCCGGAACCACGTTACCGTACCGCGAGGTACCGTTTTCGCAGATGGCAAACAAATAAATCAACATTTGTAGGTTGATACCCTCCAGCACCATACCCAAATCAAACTGCTTATGGCCGGTTTTGTAATCCAAAACACGCAGATAGGTGGTATCGCCCTCGCGATAGGTATCTACACGGTCTACCACACCGCGTACACGCACCGAAGCACCGTCGGGTAACGTAATCACCCAGGGAGCAACACCGTTTTCGTTATCGCGCATACCGATAGGCAGTTCATAGTCCACCGGTGTGAAACGACTTTGCTGCAGTTCACGTACGACGCGCCACATCAAGAAATCACACAACCGCGTGATGCGTGCCACTAACGCCATAAAGCGCGGTTCTTTGTTATCTATACCGCCCATACAATCGGCAACGTATTGCTGTACAGCGGCCGTCACATCCTCGGTGATACGGGCGCGGGTGATGGCGTGCAGTTCGCCCTCGCAATAACGCGGCAACAACGTCTGCATAATGTAATGGGCTAATGTACCGGCTTCGGCGGCGTTGATTTCCGCCTTTTTTCGCGGTTTCGCTTTCAAAGCGTATTTGCAGAAATAGGCAAAACGACACTGGTGGTAGGTTTCGATTTGGCTGGAAGAAAGCGATAAGTGCTCCCCAAACAGTTGACGTGCTGCCTCGGGTTGACGGAACGCAAAAGGCTGTTCCAATCGTTGTATCGCATTCAACCGGTCCGCGTACGCAGGCAGTGCTTGAAAGACCTCTTGATAGGAGGCAGTCAAAACCGATGGTTCACGGTACTGTTCTGAAAAGGCGGCAAAGGCATCGGCGGTGGATTCACTGACCAGACGGTGAGATGACTCGGCAACGCCGTCTTTGTGCCGAGGAAGAATGTGTTTGACGGCGGCAACCAAAGACGATGGAAGCAACGCATCGCCATCGTGGTTCTTAGCATAGGTAATCACCAATCGTTGTGACGGAGCCGCCACGGCCATATACGCATAAAAGCGTTCTTCGGCGGTCTGCCGATGCACGGTATCGGTTATCGGTAAACCGGCGGCAATGATTTGTCGACGTTCTTGGTCGGTTAGTAACCGCCACCGGTGGGTGTCGCCGGAAAAATACCCTCGTTAGCACCCAATACAATCACCGTGCGCGGTTGTGCGTATCGGATACGGTCAGCCGCACCGATAATAACGCCGTCCAATCCCTGTGGAATACTGCCGAGGTCGTCGGTGGCAACTGCCAAATGGAACAAATCTGCCAAGCGTGCCGCCGACAACCGAGTGTCGGGCAGTGCCACGGCAAATTTATCCAACAACGCCATCAGATAATCCCACATACGGGCCTGATGGTCTGCCAACGCATGCTCGTCGGCGGCATCCAGACGCGCCACTTCCAAGCGTATCATACGCGGCACGCGCATTTCCGTCAGCAGATGGTATACGGCATCGGCAAATGCGCGGCCGGAGCAAGTGTCGGAAAGACGGTGTGAAAAGCGCTCCAACGGCGCGACTATGCGGCGACGCAGACGATTCAGATGGGCTAAGCGTCGGTCTGAAACGGCATCGGAGGTGGCGGTCAATCCGTCGGGGTGTTGGGTAAAGGGGGAACGCCATTGCCGTCCGCGAATGTTCCATAAAAAGACGTAGTTTTCCAAACGTGCAGCCGATGCCACGGAATATCCGGACAGACCGGTTTTCAGCAGGCGCAAGACGTCACCGCTGTCCCAGCCACCGGTAACGACTGCCAGTGCCGATTCGACAAACGCAATCAACGGTTGTGTCAGAACCGGTTCACGGTAGTCGCGGCATACCGGTAATTCCTCGCCGCGCAACGCGCTGTCCAACCAGTCGGCGTAGGCATCCATATCGCGTGCGACAATCGTGAAATCGCGGCAATGACCGCCTTCTTCGCGCAGCAAACGGCGAACCAAGCGCGCAGCATAGCGACATTCGGCGGCACGGTCGGTACAAGCCGTAATGCACACGCTGTCGGTCGGTTCTTCATACGGAATCGCGTTGTTACTGTAGCAACCGGCTTCCAAAGCAAGGAGTGCCGGGTCGGCCGTACGATGATTATCGGTCAGTCGCTTGACCGGAGCCACCGGCACGCGCGCACGAGCTGCGGCGTCGCGCAATTGAGAAGCGGTGTGTACCGATGTGGCAAATCGACTGTAAACTTGGTCCGGACGGTCCGTAACGTCATCCGTGCATAAAGTAACCGTGAGAGCGGCAACGCGCGGCAACAGGCGTTCCAACACCAACATTTCCTGCGGCGTGAACCCCTTAAAACCATCCACATACACCCACGCATTATCAAACAAATGACACGCAGACATACGGTTTGCCAACACGGTCAAATCGTCTTGTGGGTCGATTAACGCGGCTTGCGCGAGCAGCGCATCATACGCCGCAAAAATCAGCGATACATCGGTGATTTTATTGCGCAGTGTTCCTTGTGGGAGTGCCGCAGAAACGGTTTCCAATGCCGAGGGTGAAATAGCGCATTGTTTACATTCTTTCAACATTCCCGACAACGCCGCCAAGCAATCGGCATCGTCAATATGCCGACGATAGGTGGTTAGCGAGTCTGCCACGCTGTGCATCGCTTGACTCATCATCAACAATGACAACGTCGGGTCCAACCGTTTGCCGGCAATACCGCCGATTTCGCGGAATACGGCGGAGGCCAGCCGGTTGAAACTGAGCAGGCGTACACGTTGCGATGCCACCGGTCCGAGTGACTCTAATAACAGTCGTTCACTCTCATAAGACGCTTGTTCCGGCACCAGCAGGAATAGCGCGTGCTGTCCATCAGCGCGCGTTGCCAATTCGTCTAAGATGGTGGTGGTTTTGCCGGAACCGGAGCGTCCGACGATGAGTTGCAACATACGGTGTCCTTTCTGCGTCACGTTAGTGACGCCCAGTCTTCTTCCGTCAGTGAAAACACAGTCAGGAGTTGTTGCGTGATGGTGGCTTGGCGTTGACTCACAAAGGTGCGAATATAGTTGATTTGGTTTGTCCATTTAGTGACGGACGGCGCACCGTAGCGAGCGTATTGACGAGGGATTTCGTTTTCAATGGATGCCGCCAGGTTGTCCAAAATCGGCAACAACCGTTCAGCGGATAGGGTTGTTTCCATCATGGATTTATAGATTGACAAAAATTCACGCTGAAACGTTTTGTTTTGCAGTAATGCCGTCATTAACGGGTCGTAGTAGTTGCGATAGGTGTGCTTACCGGTGCCATGGTACAGTTGCTCAATAAAGGGATGATTGGCATAATACGCGGTGCATGCCCAGTCCGCATCAAACACAATCCAGTGCCATTCGTTGTCACGGGTATCGCGGTAGTAAGCCATATTGTTAATCACGTCACCGTTTCCAAACCACGTTTGTGCGGCATAATACCGCATCAGCGAGTGCTCATCTATGCGGTCAGTCACATAGCGATACTGCTCATCCACGGTCAAATCGTGGGTGCGTGCATAGCGTACCAACGCCGCCATATCGGCATCCATGGTTGTATTTTCGTAAAGGGCGGGGGATTTAGCCAGGTGGACCGATTCTTCCGGAATACCGGTCTCGGCAGACACAAACGCCTCGTTGCGTTTTTCACGCAGATAATACAAACCATGATACGTACCGTTGATATACAAGGCTACCGGTTGCATGGCTTGGATAATAAACCCTGTTTCGCCGTCCAATGCGGCGGCCACAAATTCGTCGCGCAATTTCGCGCTGTTCCAGTCCGAACCCGAGGGACGCAACAACAAATTGTGAAAGGTATCGGTTGCAGCATCTTCAAAGAAGGGATAGGTGACAGACGTGTCACCGACGGTTTGGTTCAAGTTGAGTGAAAAAGCCTTTTGTACGTTGTAGCGGCTTAGACCGCCGGAAATACGCAGCAAACTGTCAAAGGTAACAGCGCGTACACCGTCGGCGGTGAAATACTCGGTATGTACCGTCGCTTCGTGGGTTTCGTCCAGATAGTCGGTAAATACACCGTTGGTGCCGAACAAAGCCACGGGGTCACCGGAGACGCTGACCACCGGCAACGTGTGCGGCTGTACCGTTAGATACGTGTGTGTCATCACATCGCTCGGCAAGTAGCCGGTTCGATAGGCAACGGCACGTAGCACGGTGGAGTTGGTCAAGGATAAGACGGTGCCGTCCGTATATCGCGTGTCGGCATCGGTGGGTGTGCGGCCGTTGGTGGTGTAATACACCTGACACGACGGCGGTACCGTCAGCGTCACCGTATCGGTGGCTTTCGCGTATCCGCCAACGCGATTGGCGGTGGGCATCGGGGCATAGCCGACTAAGCCTTCAGAATTAGCGGCGCCCGGCGTCGGCGTGGTAAAATAGGCACGGCTTTGCCGTACACCGTCCACCCGACCGGCTGTCACACCATTGCGTTGTTTGCCGCTTTCAAAGCGGTCGCAGAGCACGCCGGAAGGCGTATATAACGAGAGGGTTTCGCCGAAGGGGCTGACTGCGAACGGGGCAGACACGCCGCCGTCCCCCGGTTCTTCACTGCACGGGACCGACAAATATCCGCCGGCGGCAATCGTTTGTTTGCCAAAGACCAGTCCCTCGGCGGTGGCATCGTCGGTCAACCGATATCCCTCCAACGAAATGTCGTGGGTGGTGGTATTATACAGTTCTATCCAATCGTGGGGAAACGGTCGCTGCGTGGAGGCGCGAGAGATTGCCGCAACCTCATTGATGAGAATACCGGTATAGCAGACTTCTTCCAGCGCCTCGGGTGTGGGGGCGGTTAAGCCGCCGTTGACGGCACCCGGTGTCGGGGAGGCAAACCACACAGCCTTTCCTTCGTGTATACCGTAGGAAACATTTTCGGGCGATTCACCGACCGTCAAACAATCCAGTACCGTATCGTTACGATACAAATACACCGTATCACCGCTGCTGTTGAGTCCAAAAGGAGCATAGCCGTCACGGTGTTCGTTACTGTCACCCGTCAGCGGTATGACCATAGCCTCTCGTGGCTGTAAAATCTGTGTGTTAAAATCAAATGCGTGCGGTTCCGTGGGGTTATCGGTTAACGAAAGGCCTTTTAATGAAACCGGAGAGTCACCGGTATTGGTTAATTCCACCCAATCGTAATATTGGCCGTCGGCATCCGCTACGCAAGAAAGATTGTGATTCATAATTTCAGTCAGTTGCAGCGCCGCCGTCGGTTGTGCAGCCGGTGTGCCGAATAACAGCCATACCGCCAATAAAACGGGAATGGTAACGACACAAATGGCGGTGAGCACACGACCTCGTATCCGGTCAGTCACGGTTCGCCACCCCCGTTTCCACGACATTGGCGTATCCCGGTGTCGGTGCGGAACACGATACCATCGCACCGGTTGCGTCACACGCTTGGGAATGGTTTTGTGTATTTCCTCGGCACGTCACACCGGAACACAACGCACCGTCGGCGGTGTAAAGACCGAGAAAGCTATCGGTTTGTCCCAGCCGAAAATCGGTATGCAGTTCATCCACAGTGCGGTTTTTGCCGGAACAGAATACGAGCAAATAGCCACCGGCCGGCAACAACGTATTGTCGGGAAATCGCCATAAGCCACGGCGTTCCTCGCTGTCGGTTAACGAATAGCCGGACAGGTCCACCGTACGGTCGGAAAAATTATACAGTTCCACCCAATCGCCGTAATCACCGTCGGTGTCGTATAATACGGAACGGTTGCGCGTCATATATTCGTTGATACGCACACCGTATTGTTGCGCAGTGGCGTATTTTCCCAGTAACATACCGGTGTGGTTGGCGGCATTC
>JAZSOY010000046.1:0-4894 GCA_045537155.1 Acutalibacteraceae bacterium | reverse complement strand
GGCCAACATCAGTAGCACCTGCGGTTCCCGACACAAGGCTGTCACCGCATCAAACCCGACTGTCAACCGACCGGCACGCCGGCACATACCGAGCAAACCCATCACTTTATTTGCCGTCATGGCTTTGCAGCTCCTCAATTTGTTGGTATAGTTCATCGGGGACACGACAGCCGAATGCCTTTTCCAAACGTCGCGCTTTGCGCGCGGATGCTAAGCACGATACATCGGTACACATATAGGCACCGCGTCCGACTTTTTTTCCGGTCAAGTCCAAGGACAACTCTCCCTCCGGACTTCTTACCACACGCACCAACGTATTTTTCGGTTTCATTTCACCGCAACCGGTACATTTCCGAAGCGGTATGCGTTTGGTTTGCGCCATACGGCTATCCCCCTACTCTACGGCTGTCTGTCGCCGTTATTCTTCGGTTTCGTCCTCGCCATAGAAACCACTTTCCGGACGAATATCAATCTTCCAACCAGTCAAACGTGCCGCCAAACGCGCATTTTGACCCTTGTTTCCAATGGCCAACGACAGTTGTGCATCCGGCACCGTTACACGACACGCTTTGTTGCCGTCGGGGTCGATTTCCACACCCACTACCTTGGCCGGTGCCAGCGCGGCAGCAATGAATTGCTCCGGTTCGTCACTGTACTCAATAATATCAATTTTTTCGCCGCCGAGTTCTTCGACGATTTCGGCTACCCGGATACCTTTAGCACCGATACACGCGCCGACAGCATCCACGTTCTCGTCGTGCGCCTGCACCGCCAATTTGGTACGCGAACCGGCTTCACGCGATACGGCTTTGATTTCCACCGTGCCATCGAAAATTTCCGGTACCTGCATCTCAAACAATCGTTTAACCAATCCCGGATGCGTACGCGAAATTAAGACACGAGGGCCTTTTTCCGTTTCCTTGACGTCCACCACGTAGACCTTGACGCGCATACCCTCACGCAGTTGCTCGTCACCGACTTGCTCGGCTTTCGGTAACACGGCTTCGGATTTTCCGATTTCCACCGTTGCTGCACCGGTACGCGGGTCAACGCGAGAAACCAATGCCGTCACCAATTCCTGCGTGTGACGTTGGAACTCCAAGAATTTTTGGCCGCGCTCCGCCTCACGGATTCCTTGTCGAATCACGTGTTTGGCTGTTTGTGCCGCAATACGACCAAACTGCCGTGTTTCCAGTTTGATTTCTACCGTATCACCAACTTTGGCCGTGGGTTGATACTTCACCGCTTCCTCGACAATCATTTCCTCGTCGGGGTCCTCCACCTCATCGACCACCCGTTTGAACAGCGATACCGCAAATTCGCCGGTGTTCGCATCCGTTTTGACGACAATGTTTTCTTTGCCGCCAAAATCTTTTTTTACAGCCAGGATAATGGCCGCTTGGATTTTTTCCAGCAAGTAAGCACCGTCAATCCCTTTTTCCTTTTCCAGCAACTTTAGTGCCTCAAAAAATTCCGCATTTCCACTCATGTCGTGTCATTCCTCCGTTATACTATCTTCGTCCCACAAGTCCACTGCACGCACCGTGGTGATATCCTTGCGAGAAAACTGCCATTGTTCGCCGCTTTCCGTTTCCACAGAAAGCACACCCTCGTCGTTCGGCCCTGTCAGCAAACCGACAAATTCACGTTCACCGTTGTCTGCCGGTCGAATCAACCGCACCGTGACGGGTTTTCCTTGATACGCCGCATAATGCTCCGGACGTGTCAATTCCCGTTCAATACCGGGTGACATCACTTCCAAGCAATAGGACTGTGCAATCGGGTCGGCTTTATCCAACACCGGATTGAGCAAATGTGTCATATCCACACAATCGTTAATGGTGACACCTTCGGGTTTATCGATGGTAACGCGCAAGAACCAATCGGCTCCCTCTTTCACGAAACGCACATCCCACAAAGAAAGCCCCAAACTGTCTGCCAATGGTTGTGCCAACGTCCGGCACACCGTCGCAATGCCGCCGGTGTTTCCGGCGCATTTTTTGCCCGCCATACGGTACCTCCTCTCGACAAACACAAAGGAGCGGGTTGCCCCACTCCTTTACTACTGTACTATCACTGTGGTTAGTATACCACATTCTTTTCCAAATTGCAAGCCTTTTTTTACGAAGGTACCACATCGTAAAAATTACCGTTGCTGCTTATCCGTTCAGGCTATGACCGGTTTGATGTCAAAGGAGCGAGCAATGGCTTCGCGTCCCTCTGCCAGCGAGGCAAATTCACCGGCTGCAAGCATCTGTGTAAGTAGGTTGCCGAGCGCGGTAGCCTCAATCGGGCCGGCATAAACGGCTTTACCGGTGGTTTTGGCGGTCAGTTCATTCAAATAACCGTCTTGGCAACCGCCGCCCACAATGTGCAAACGGCTATAGGTTCTGCCGGTCACCTGCTCCATTTCACGCACGGCATCACCATAGCATTGTGACAAGCTCAAATACACCACCTTGCATACTTCACCGATGGTATCCGGCACCTGCTGTCCCGATTCAGCGCATAACGCCTTGACGGTATCTATCATACTGTTCGGTGCCAAAAAACGCATATCGTTAACATCTACCTGCGAGGCAATGTCGGCTTGACGTGCCATATCCGACAACTCACCAAACCCATATTCGTCATTGAGTTCGCGTTTGATGGACTGCAACATCCACAAGCCCATAATGTTTTTCAAATACCGGAACCGAT
Source organism: Acutalibacteraceae bacterium (assembly GCA_045537155.1). Lineage (GTDB taxonomy): Bacteria > Bacillota > Clostridia > Oscillospirales > Acutalibacteraceae > RGIG3009. The sequence continues at coordinate 2,194 of JAZSOY010000046.1, read as the reverse complement.
ATTCCACGCCGCCCTCGTTTGTGAAATTCTTTTCGCGGCTGGCTTCGCTGCAATCGGGTGTCATACGCTCAACACCGAGCAGCGACCATGTACCGGAACTGATGTACACAAAATCATCGTCGTTTGCCGGTACCGCCGCCACGGCAGAACCGGTATCGTGCGTTGCCGGCAACACCACCTGACAGGTATACCCGACTCGTGCGGCCATCTCTTCAGTCAAGACGCCGACCGTTTCGCCCGGCAATCCGATTTTTCCGAATAAACGGCGCGGGAAGCCCAACGCATCCAGCAATTCGCCATCCCAATCCTTGGTTTCGGCATTGACCAAATTCGTCGTTGTTGCCAAAGTATACTCATTCATCGCAACACCGGTGAGCAGATAGTGGAAATACGCCGGAATCATCAAGAATTGTTCGGCTTGTTCCAACAATGTCGGTTCGGTCTGCCGGATACTCATCAGTTGATAAATGGTGTTGTACATCGCTTTTTGAATGCCGGTGCGCGCATACAATTCCGATTCCGGTACACGCGCATACACAACGGTATCCATATCCTGCGTCCGGCTGTCACGATATGCCACCGTATCGCCCAGTACCTTGCCGGCGGCATCCAACAAGACAAAGTCCACGCCCCACGTATCAATCCCCATCGATTGCGGAATTTTGCCGAGTTCGGCACACTTTTTCATACCGGCAACGATACCGTCAAACAACATATCGGTATCCCAACACAAATGGCCGTTGGTTTCCACCAAACCATTCTTAAAACGGTGTACCTCCTCCAGCACAATCTTGCCGTTTTCCTGATGTGCCAAGATGTGACGGCCGCTGGAAGCACCGATATCCACCGCTAAATAATACGCATTACTCATATACAAACCTCCTAACACGGTACACCGTCAGTATACCAAATTTACTATAAAATGGCAAGTTTTATACAAAAATTATCGTTGCAACAAACGTAATCCTTTGGGATACCGATTTTTCAGACGACCGCCGACCGCTTTCCCGAAACCGGTCAGCACTCCCTCCACAGCGACACCCGTCCATCCGTCGGGGATATCGACCAGGATTTCCTCACCGCGCAGGAATGCCGTCAACCGCGCATCGTCCTGTGATAACGTCACCAAACGACGACAATCGGTGGGCACTGCCGCTTGAAAGGCCGCGTGTGCCGGTTCCCATCGCCGTGTGCGACCGACGATACATTCGGCAATCGCCACACCGGCAGAGGTGACATGGACACCCTCTACTGTCGGATATAACAGCGGTAGGGCGCGCACCGTATCACCGGTACACATCAACCGTCCGTACAGCGGAATGGTAAAACACTCTTCAAAGAGTTGCTTAGCCGCCGCTATCTCTTCCCCACACGGCGACACCGCCGACGGTATCGGGGGTGGTGCTTCCGTCCCACGACGGCGCAGTCGTGCTAAAAAGTGCCCTTCTCCGCCATGCCACGGAAAAATCCGCCGACAACGCGACAACGGTACCGTACGTGCAAACGACATCAAGGCGGCCTCACCAAACCTAGCAATCTGCTCAGCCTCCCACGCCGGTTCTCCGAACGGCACGTCGGCGTCCTCCAACTCAAAATCGGGATGCGCTTGTAAAAAGCGAACAATCGCCCATTCGTTTTCTTCCGGTGCAAAGGTGCAGGTCGACATCACCAAGCGACCGCCTGCGCGTACGCAACGGGCAGCGTTATCCAGAATCTCCGCACTGCGTGTGGCACACAACCGAATAGCCTCTTCACTCCAACCGGTCACGGCATCGGGTTCTTTGCGAAACATTCCCTCACCCGAACACGGTACATCGGCTAACACCGCATCAAACCAAGCAGGCAAGGCATCGGCGATGCGACGGGTATCGCCGCAAGACACCACCGCTTGTCGCACACCGCAACGCTCCAAATTCTGTGCTAATACCCGAGCGCGCGCCGGTACGTATTCGTTTGCCCACAACAAGCCGGTGTGTTGCAGTGCCGCGGCGATTTGCGTGGATTTCCCACCGGGCGCCGCACACAAATCCAATACGCGCTCTCCCGGTTGCGGTGACAACACCGTGACCGCTGACATAGCAGAGGGTTCCTGCATATAATACGCGCCGGCGTGATGCAACGGTTCACTGCCGGCACGAAAAAGTGCGTCGGTCGTAAAACCATCCGCGGCAAACGGCACCGTGCGAAGCGGTAA
>JAZSOY010000047.1:0-3143 GCA_045537155.1 Acutalibacteraceae bacterium | reverse complement strand
AAATTGATACCGGTGGATACTTTGATTCGGGATAAACGGTTGATTTTGATTGACGATTCGTTGGTACGCGGTACGCAGATGCGCGAAACCACCGAATTTTTGTACAACAGCGGTGCCAAAGAGGTGCATATTCGTACGGCGTGCCCGCCGATTATGTTTAGTTGTAAATACTTGAATTTTTCACGCTCCACCTCGGAAATGGACCTAATTGCTCGTCGCGTGATTGCCCGTTTAGAAGGGAATAAAGCCGACGAAAAGTTGCCGCTGTATATTGACCCCGACACACCGGAATACGCCAATATGGTGGAAGAAATTCGCAAAGAACTGCATTTTACATCACTTAAGTATCAACGGTTGGATGATATGATTGCCGCTACGGGGTTATCTCCATGCAAATTCTGTACGTATTGTTGGACCGGCAAGGAATAAGTCAGCCGATGTTTCCGTTGTATAAAAAACACCGTTGCCTACATTGTCGGCAACGGTGTTTTTTAGTTACGTTTACGACCTGGTATCGGAATTCGGGTTTTGATTTTCCGGACACAAGACAGAACAAAATCCCGTACGGATGTGATACGATTGGGTAAATATTGAGCGGCCAGTGTGTCGAAGAACCCCAATACCAAACAAAATGTTCCGACCAGTTTCGGGGATAAGAATGGATAATCCACCATGCCATGCACCACAAATGCGACGGCAAAAATCAGGAAAGTAATCCCGATGGCCGTGCCACTTTCAGAACGTTGTATCAGGCTTAAACTGTCTTGCAGCAGACGGGTAGCAACTAAGCACATCAGGAATAATGCCACAAAGCCGCCTTCCACGAGGATTTGCAAAATCAAGTTGTGTGCGTGTGGAATGTCAACACCCATACGCACCAGATATTCCCAAAAGTTCGAAATACCGGGCCCCATCCCAAACAAGGGATGTTGAATGATGGCTTGCACCGCGACTTCCCAAGCGGCGAAGCGTTCAAAAATGGAACCGTCGCCGGTGCCGATAGTCAGAAAACGGCTGATAACCGCTTCGGGGATAAGAGAAACGGCAGCAATTAAACACATCATAAACGGTGTAATCTTCCGCATATGCGTGAAAATAATTAACAACAGCATCGATAATAAGGCGATGTAGGCACCGCGAGAAAACGACACAATCGCGCCGAAGATTGCCGTCAACATAAACACCCGGGCGGTTAAACGCGCCGGTGTGCGCCTACCGTTAAAACCGACATATCCTACCAGCGGAATGGTCATTACCAAATACTCCGCTAAAATATTGGGGTTGTTAAAGGTGGATGCGGCACGGTTGTCACCCATTGTTAGGTCAACATTCATCGGAAAGTGGCGATAGAAAAAGCGGTCAAATTTATACCACAATTGATTGGGAAGCGACGAAAACCCCATAATATCACGGAGGAGATATTCGACACACGCAATGAGTCCGACAATGCCGGTGGCAATGGCTAAGGTATACAGAGCGATACGCAGGCGTTGACGATTATAGAGTATGGTGGTCAATATGAGATAATCACAAAACATAGTTACCCACATCAAGAGCGTGGCGAAACTGTTGCCGCGGTGGTCAGAGTACAGAATCCCGACGGCCATAAATGCAATATAAAGCAATAACAGACGACCGAGTGTGCCGATACAAATTCCTTTGCCGCGCGAGCGGGCGTCCAAGTAAGCAAAAAACAAACCGGCAATTGCCAGACACGGCGCGCCGTATTCAGGGAATAGGGGCATGGCGGTGACACAAAGCAGGGATAGCAAAAACGGATACCCTTCGGCTGTGAATTGTCGAATGAGCCGTTGCATCATGTCACCCCCCAGTTTGTTATTGTGTTACTAATTATTTGTAGTATAACACACAAGACCGTCAAGTGCAATCATACTTACAATTTTGTAAGTATTTTTTGCTTTTTATGGCAATGTATGGTATACTGCGTGACAGAATGAAGTACAGGGGGGAACGCCGTGAAACGTGTGATGTCGCTTATGGTAGTATTTTGTTTCGCATCCGGTCTGTTAACCGGATGTCGCTCTGACATGACGCCTACGCAACGCACCGGTTTTGCTTTGGATACGGTGATTTCGGTATCCATATACGATGCCCCGAACACGGTCGATACCGAAGCGGTACTGGATGCTTGTTTCAATGAGGTGGAACGACTGGAATCGCTGTTTAGTGCCACGCGCGAACAGAGCGATATTTCACGCATTAACCAAGCGGCAGGACAGCCGGTCACCGTGTCCCGAGAAACCGTGACTTTGTTACAACAGGGGTTGCGTTATGCTCAACTGTCTGAGGGCATTTTTGATATTACGATGCGTCCGGTGACGCAGTTATGGAATTTTACGACCTCTCCGAAGGTGCCGGATGCCGGTGCGCTGGCAGAGGCGGTCCGTCAGGTGGACTATCGGCATCTATCGGTAGAGGGTACGACGGTCGTGCTATCCGAGGGTGCTATTGAGTTAGGCGGCATCGCTAAGGGGTATATTGCCGATTGCTTGCGCGACCTCCTTACGGAGGCGGGTGTTACTTCGGCATTGATAGACTTGGGCGGTAACATTGTTGCTTGTGGCAGTAAGCGAGGTGAAGCGTGGCGCATCGGCATCAAAGACCCTCAGAAACCCGAACGCTTGTGTGCGGTAGTGACCGGCACCGATGTGTCGGTCGTGACGTCCGGTATCTATGAACGGGGATTTACGGAGAATAATCTTTACTATCATCACTTATTATCCTCAACCACCGGTATGCCGGTACAAAACGAATTGGCGTCGGTCACCGTCGTGTGCCATAGTTCCACACAAGCCGATGCCTTGTCAACGACTTGTTTCTTGATGGGGGAAAGTCGTGCACGCGCATTTATCGAATCCATGGACGGTGTAGAATTGTTGTTCGTACACCGCGATGGTAGCATCACGGCAACCGAGGGACTACAGTATACTCTGGACGTCGCATAAGGCGGTATTCCGTGCCAAAACGGTACCGCGCTGACTGCAAAAAAATGTACGCTTACTGTTGCTTTTTTTGAAAAAATACGTTATACTGATATATGGCGTCCTGTGCCCTGGGGCGTACGGATGAGTGGGTCCTGCGCGACGGCAACCTGTGAACCATGTCAGGCGGGGAACCGAGCA
>JAZSOY010000190.1:0-4365 GCA_045537155.1 Acutalibacteraceae bacterium | reverse complement strand
TGGCTACGATCCGACTTTGTTCTGAATGTCGGTGGAAAGCGCTTTGGAAAGCATTTCGGATGATATCGCACAGTCGGTTGTAATAAAGACAAGCATGGTTGCCATGTTGGGGTGAATCATGCCGCTTCCTTTTGCGATACCGCCAATGGTGCAAACCTTTCCGTCAATTTCAAACTGGACGGCAATTTCTTTCTTGATGGTATCGGTTGTCATAATTCCTTCCGCAGCGGCTTCGCCTCCATCCTTTGACAGGCCGTTGACAAGCGCGGGAATACCATTCGCAATCGGAACAATGGAAAGAGGCTGACCGATAACACCGGTGGATGCGACCACAACATCTGACGGACTTATGTTCATATTGTCTGCGAGAAGTTCACACATTTGTTCTGCAATTTCAATGCCGTTGGCATTACACGTATTGGCGTTTCCGCTGTTGCAGATGACGGCCTGCGCCTTACCATCGGAAATGTGGTTCTTAGTAACAATCAGAGGGGCACCTTTTACCAGATTGGTTGTATATACCGCTGCGGCATTGGCAACCGTTTCGCTGTAAATCAGGGCGAGGTCTGTTTTGCTTTTATTCTTTCGGATTCCGCAGTGAATTCCGTTTGCATAGAATCCTTTGGCGGCACATACGCCTCCGTTAATGGTTTTCATAAATTTGTTAGTCCTTTCCGTTGTGTTAAATGACAAGCCCCGTTGTTTCGTCAACACCGAGAACGATATTCATATTCTGTATGGCGGCACCGCTTGCCCCTTTACCGAGGTTGTCAAAACGTGCTGTTAATACGATTCTGTCTTCGTTGCCGCTGACGCTTATCTGCATATCATCTCTTCCTGAAAATGCATTGGCAGAAAGGAACCCGTTTTCATCGCAAGCATCATCAAAATGCACAAGCTTCCCGGTATAGGTACTCTTGTACACGTTTTTAATCTCCTCTATCGTTCCCGATACATCCTTTGCGAAAAGCGGAACAGTAACTTCCATACCGCTGTAGAAGTCGGCAACAATCGGACAAAAGAGCGGCGCGGTAGCCATTCCGGATATCCTCTTCATTTCGGGAAGATGTTTATGGGCTTGAGAAAGACCGTACTGCCTCGGTGCATTAAGAAGGATATCTCTATCCGAATTTTCATATTGCTCAATCATCTTCTTGCCGCCGCCGGAATATCCCGTCAAAGAAAAACAAGACATATCTGTGTTTTTTGATATCAGTCCTGACGCTACAAGGGGAGCAACAAGAGCGATAAATCCGCTGGCATGACATCCCGGATTCGCAATTCTCTTGGAAACGGCAATTTTTTCTCTTAATCCCAAAAGCTCGGGGAAACCGTAACACCAATGGGGGTCTGTTCGGTGTGCGGTGGAAGTGTCGATGATAACCGTGTTGCTGTTCTCGCACAAGGCCACCGCTTCCTTAGCCGCCATATCGGGTAGACAAAGGAAAACAATATCGGCAGAATTGATTGCTTGTTTTCTGGCATCGATATCTTTCCTCATCTCGTCGGGTAAACGGATAATCTCAAGACCCTTGCGATTTGCTAACCTGTCATGTATACGGAGGCCGGTGGTTCCGGCGCTTCCGTCAATAAATACCTTCGCCATGATTGTGTCCTCTCTGTATACGTCGTGCATAAAATTTCACTTGACGTGCATAATTATACCGCAAAATGCCTGCTTTGTCAATATTTGTTGATAGATTAGGTAGGCTTTGGGGCAAATTTGTCATTGTTGGTTATAACAAGCGGATAACTGTTATGTTTTTTTGTGAATTGGTTATATAAACCAATCCCACATGGGATTCTTTCAGGATAAATGAAAGAATCCGTCACAGTATATCGTTTTTACTATAAGAACACACGGTATGGTACGCGTGTTCATAACCAACTTGGGGCGCGAGGTAAAAACTTAAAAAAAGAAGAACCTCAACACGCGGATTGCGTGTCGAGGCTCTCGACTGGTCCGAGTGACAGGAGTCGAACCTGCGGCCTCTTGAACCCCATTCAAGCGCGCTACCAATCTGCGCTACACCCGGATTTTTTCAGTTGCGACATTTATTATAACAAAATACAGCGGAATGTCAAGGGAAAATCGAAAAAACTCGTCAAAACGCGTCGCCGCCGTCGATATGCTTTCTCTCGACGGCGGCGACGTCCATTTACTCTTTATCCCGTTTCTCGCCCTTGCGGTTGTGCCGGCGAATCCGGAAACTGAGTATCACAATCAGTTGTGCCGGTAACCATAAAAATGCCAAGTACCACGGATGATGTACGTGGACATACGCGTGCATGACATAATACAACAATCCGAACACACCGAGCATTAACAACGATACCACTACCGGATGATATTTGTATTTCCCCCAGGCACTGTTAAGTACCAACAAGGTAATCAACGATACCGGGGCAGCCACCAAAAACACAACCCACAACACCTTGTTCAGCGTCCAATACAAAATCAAGAACAACAGCAAGGAAAATGTCCAGACGCCCAGTACCGATACCAAGGTAATCATATCGGTGCGGTACGGAATACGTACCGGTTTTCCCTCCCACGCGTCATGCGGGGTGAGCAGGTAATCCACCGTGACACCGAATACTTGTGCCAGTTCGTGCGACACCTGCAAATCGGGTAACGATTCGGCACGCTCCCATTTGGAAACGGATTTATCGGAATAATGGATTTTTTCCGCCAACTCCGCCTGCGTCATACCGGCTCCGGTACGCAATTGAATCAAGTTGCCGGCAAAAACCGCTTTCAAATCGTTCATAGTCACCGTTCCTTTCGTTGTTCTTCTTGTTGCCACACCCACGTCAAAATGGCATCGGCAACATCCACATTGGTGCACGCGGTAATGCCCGCCAAATGCGCGTTGGAATTGACTTCACACACCAACACGGTACCATCTGCCGTATGTAACAAATCCACGCCGCCGAAAGACAAACCGAGAATACGACAACACCGCAACGCCAATGCGGTTTCTTCTTCGGTCGGTGTGTACGGTTCGGCCGTACCGCCTTGTCGTAAATTCGCACGAAAATCGCCGTGCGAACGTCGGCACATCGCCGCCACAACACGGTCACCCACCACGTACAAGCGAAAATCCTCTCCCGCCGCTTCACGGATAAATTGCTGAAGAATAAACGGGCGTGACTCCATACGCATGGCAAGCCCCCGTAGTTCCTCAACGGTATGTACCAATGACACTTGGTCACCAAACGAACCGTAACACTCTTTGACAATCATCGGGAATCCCAATATCTTCGCTGCCGATGCCAAAAACGCATCGATGGGGGCGGTTACTTCGGTATAAGTCATCGGTGCCAACAGTGTGCTCGGTTGCGCAATCCCCTGTTCTGCCAACAACCGATGCGTCTCACTCTTATCGTCGCACACCATAATCGCTCTGGCGGAATTGTACACGCGCACGCCGACGCTTTCCAACAACGTTGCCAGACGCGTATCTTTATCCCAAAACAGCACATAATCGTCCGACGAAAACGACGTCCCGTCGGGACGCGTGACACGAGGGGGTGCAACCGACATGGTCAGAGCGGTGTTCGGCAGCGCCGTTAAGGTCACGCCGCGACGCGACGCTGCCGCCAGCATACGCTGTGCCGGCTCCGGTGGGACAGCGTTCCAAAAACCATTGTATACGATATACCCCGCCATCGGTTAACCTCCGTTAAAATCACGGTCCACCGTCAACACCACAAAAAATTGCGGCGCCACCTTATGCAATCGTTCTTCAATCTCTTGTTGCAGGTGTTCTGCATGAGGATAGTCAAACGGTACGACCACGTCGAAAATCAAGTTACTGCGCTGTTCACCAAATACCACCCGAAAATCGTGCATTGACAGTTCGGGATGTATCTCTGCCAAAATATCCGTCACCAGCGTACGCATCGTGCCCACACGCTCGTCTTTGGTATCAATCGGGTCCATATGGATACACGCCGTCAAGTGCAGTTCTTCAAACAAACGGCGTTCTACAGCGTCAATAATTTCGTGGCTTTTCAACACATTGCCATCGCTCGGCACTTCCGCATGCAACGATACAATGCAGCGACCGGGACCGTAGTTGTGTACAATCAAATCGTGAATACCCACGATGCCCTCTGCTTCCAGCACCAATCGGCGAATGGCTTCCACCAATTCCGGCTCCGGCGGCTGCCCTAACAATGGGGACAGCGTTTCACGCAGGATGGAAAATCCGGACCAGATGACAAACAACGCAACCACGGCGCCCACCCAACCATCCACATTGATTTGGGTGAAATGTGTGAATAATGACGATATCAACACAACGCCGGTACAAATGACGTCGTTACGGCTATCGGTCGCAGCGGCAAACAACGTATCCG
>JAZSOY010000060.1:0-1982 GCA_045537155.1 Acutalibacteraceae bacterium | reverse complement strand
CCTGGCGGCCTGTTGCGGTTGGTCGTGGAAGATATTTCTAAGTAAGTATGACGTTTTCGGGTGAGGCGACCACGCGTTGCCCGCCCGATTTTTTTGAGGGAGAGGAAACAACGATGAGTGATAATCGCGTTTTGGAAAAGGAAGCGCCGGAAATGACCGAACAGCAGTTGTCAGAACTGTTGCAAATTCGTCGTGATAAATTGACGGCGTTGTGTGAAAGTGGACAAGACCCGTACACGATAACCAAATACGAGGTAACAGCGTACACCCACGACATTCGTGAGGAGTATGAGCGTGCGGAGGCCGCCTACCTTGCCGAGCACGGTCAGCCGGAAGAGGGGCAGAGTATTGAACTGCCGCAACGCATCGAAGTGTCGGTTGCCGGTCGTATGATGAGCCGCCGCATTATGGGTAAGGCGAGTTTTCTGGATTTGCACGACAGCACCGGACATATTCAAGTGTATGTGAGCCGTAGTGATGTCGGTGAGGATGTGTATGCCGGCTTTAAGAAGTGGGATATCGGCGACATTATGGGTCTTACCGGTTTTGTGTTTCGTACCCGTATGGGTGAAATTTCGATTCACGCCACTTCACTCACGTTGCTCAGCAAATCGCTGTTGCCGTTGCCGGAAAAATATCACGGTCTGCGTGATACGGATACACGGTATCGCCAACGTTACTTGGATTTGATTGTCAATCCCGAAGTGAAAGACACGTTTATTAAGCGTTCCAATATTTTGCGTGAAATTCGCGCCTATTTGGACGGCAAAGGCTTTTTGGAAGTGGATACTCCCATTTTGGTGCCGATGGAAATCGGTGCCGCTGCGCGTCCGTTTGCAACGCACCACAATGCGTTGGATATGGATATGTATCTGCGTATCGAGACCGAATTGTACCTCAAGCGGTTGATTGTCGGTGGTATGCACCGCGTCTATGAAGTAGGCCGCATTTTCCGCAATGAGGGAATGGATACGAAGCACAATCCGGAGTTCACCACCATTGAATTGTACCAAGCATTCACCGATTACTATGGTATGATGGATTTGGTGGAAGAACTGTACACGCTGTTGGCAGAACGCATTTGCGGTAACCGCGTCATTACGTACCAGGGCGTTGAAATTGATATGGGCCACTGGGAGCGTTTGACGATGGCCGAGGCGGTCAAGAAGTACGCCGGCGTGGATTACTACGATTGGGACAGCGACGAAGCCGCGCGTGCGTGTGCGAAAGAAAAGCACGTCGAAGTGCCGAGCGACGCCACACGCGGTACGGTGTTAATTGAGTTGTTTGATGCCTACGTGGAAGACAAACTCATTCAACCGACCTTTATTTATGACTATCCGGTGGAAAACAGTCCGCTGGCGAAGCGCAAACCGGAAGACCCGCGCTTTACCGAACGGTTTGAGTATTTTATCAATGCCACGGAGTTTGGTAATGCATTCAGCGAACTTAATGACCCCATCGACCAGCGTGAACGCTTTGAACGGCAGGTTGCGGCCAAACGCGCGGAAGACCCGGATACGCGCGCGGAAGTGGACTACGATTATGTCACCGCCTTGGAGTACGGTATGCCGCCTACGGGTGGTTTAGGTTTCGGTGTCGACCGCTTGGTGATGTTGCTCACGGATTCCGCCTCCATCCGCGATGTCTTATTGTTCCCCACAATGAAGCCGTTGGACTAATTCAGTTCAAAGAAACCCAGTAGTTATGCGGGTTTGCGGTGGTTTAGAATACTAAAAAACCACGCCACTACGCCAATTTTCCGGGGAAATTTGCAGAGAAAAGTGACTATGATAGACTCACTATTGAAGCGCCGTGCAGTTTGCACGGCGCTTTTACCATATCTAAAAATTTCAATATTTTTCTAAATGTTATGTAGAGATATGTAAAGTTGCGTTCGTGAACAGTAAGGAAAGTACCGTTATCAGTGGATTTGAAGCCCTAACGCACGATTGACAAATGGTGTCGAAAGTTGTATTATA
>JAZSOY010000066.1:0-4017 GCA_045537155.1 Acutalibacteraceae bacterium | reverse complement strand
TGATGTGTGCCGGATGCAACAAGGGTTGCACCACCCAACTGCGCAACTGACGGGCACCCATGGCGGTACGCGTGCGGTCTAATACACCAAGCAGCGAACCGTGCTTTTTCCCGTTACGCATCGTTTCCACGAGTTCCAGGTTGCGGCGCGTAGCGAGGTCCAACCGCATATATTGAATATCGGAATACACTTTCGGCGCGGTCAACCGTTCCAAGCCGATTTTCTGCGTAATACCGAGGTAATGTAACGTACACCCCAACGCACGCACGGCGGAGAATTTTTCATCCAACCCCATCTCGGCCAACGACGGCGCACCAAACTGCCGCAAAATGACGTCTTCGGCAGCACGATAGTCAAAGCACACCGGCTCGGCGGCTTCGGGCGTGACCGCCAACCGTTCGGTCAAGAAATTCACCGTCACGGTGTCAGCCATTCCCACATCGTTAAACAACACCTCGCGCGGCGCAAACCGCGAGAGTTCGTTAATCAGCCGTGTCCGAATATTCGTCCCCGTCAGTTGTGCGACGTGCACTTCACCGGTAGAGGTGTCGGCAAAACACACACCGGCATCCGCGAACCCGTCGCCCACGAACGCGGTACAAAGGTAATTGTTGCGCGTTTCTTCCAGCATACTGCTTTCAATGACGGTACCGGGGGTGATAATACGCACCACTTCGCGCCGTACCAATCCTTTGGCATTCGCAGGGTCTTCCGTCTGTTCACAGATAGCGACCTTATAGCCGCGATTGACGAGTTTGGCAATATACCCCTCACAACTATGGAACGGCACACCGCACATCGGAGCGCGCTCCTTCTGTCCGCAATCCCGACCGGTGAGCACGAGTTCGAGTTCACGTGACGCGACTTTCGCGTCCTCAAAAAACATCTCGTAAAAATCTCCCAATCGGAAAAACAGAATACATTGGGGGTATTGTTCTTTAATCGCCAAATATTGTTCCATCATCGGCGTCATCGTGTACCCTCCCACCAATCACACCATACGGGTGTGCGCTTTCAAAACTCAGTGACAGCCACCGCAATGGCCGCAATCGCCGCCGCAGGAATGTTCCTCATAGTCATCGGGATTGAGCCCCTGCGCTGCCATATTCAAAATCGCGCCGATGCCGTTGACCAGCTTGTCCAACTCGGTTTTGACCTCGTTGTACGCGGCCATCGACTCGTTGGCCATCACGCGTGCATACACGGCGCGCAACTCCTCGTTGAGCGTCCGCATTTTGGCTTCGTCCTGCTCGTCACCTTTGGCGGCTTCGGTGTTGATAGCCATCCGCTTGAGGTTAAACTCACCAATCAGCGCCTGCAACGCCTCATCCTCGTCCGCGTGCGCCTGTGCCATCTGCACTTTAATAAACCGCTCATCGGCTTGAATCGCGTGTCCCAATTCTTTTGCCATTTCCAACAGTTGTTCCATCATCCATTCCTCCAACAATTAGTATTCTATGATATCACCGGTCAGCACAAAACTACGTGCGCCGGTAATGTGAACCGTGACATACTCTCCGATACGAGAGGCATCGCCGTGTACACGCACGATGCTGTTATCCGCCAACCGCGCCTCCAACCAGTCGCCGGCATCGGCCTCCAACAACGCGCGTTGCTCCGTACCGACCAAGTGTTGCAACCGTTCGGCAGAAATGGTTTCCTGCAACGCGGTCATTTCGCGGAACCACGCGCTCTTTTCCTCGGCAGAAATCGGGTCAGGCATACGGGCGGCGGGCGTGCCCTCACGCGGTGAGAAAATAAACGTGAACAGCGACACAAACCCGACTTCGCGTATCAGCGACAAAGTTTCCTCAAAATCCTCCCGTTGTTCGCCGGGGAATCCGACGATCACGTCGCTGGTAAACGCAATATCCGGCACCACACGCCGCGCATAGCGAATGAGTTCGAGATATTGCTCGCGCGTGTAGCCGCGATTCATCGCTTTGAGCACGCGACTGCTGCCCGACTGAAACGGCAGATGAAAATGCCGCGACACTTTGGGGCAAGCGGCAATGGTATCAAACAACTCCGGCGTCGCGTCTTTGGGGTGCGACGTCATAAACCGAATGAGAAAATCCCCCTCAATGGCATTCAGCCGCCGCAACAATTCCGGAAAATTCACACCGTGCGGCTCGCCCTTGCCATAGGAGTTGACATTTTGCCCCAGTAACGTAATCTCCTTATACCCGCGGCGCACCAGTTCCTGCACCTCCGCCACAATGCAATCGGGTTCGCGACTGCGTTCGCGTCCGCGCACATAGGGCACAATACAATAGGTGCAAAAGTTATTACACCCGTACATAATCGGCAAAAACGCCTTAAATGTGCCGTCGCGCTCGGCAGGAATCCCCTCGGTCAGCACGCCGTCGCACGCGGGAATTTCCACCACACGCCGGCGTTCCACAAGGGCTTTGACCAGCAGTTCGGGCAAACGGTGTTGCACGTGCGTACCGAAGACTAACCCAACAAACGGATAACTCTGATACAACTTGCGCGCAATGTGCTCTTGCTGGACCATACACCCACACAGCGCAATCAGCACTTCGGGGCGGCGGCGTTTGAGCGCTTTGAGCGCACCGACGTTGCCGAATACGCGGTCCTCGGCGTGTTCGCGCACCGCGCACGTATTAAACAAAATCAAATCGGCGTTGTCTGTGGTATCGGTGAACCCGAACCCCATCTGCGCCAGTTGTCCTTTGATGTGTTCGGAGTCGGACACGTTTTGCTGACACCCGTACGTACGCACATACGCCAGCGGTGCCGCACCCTCGCGCCGTTCCTCATAAAACCGGCGGATTTGTTGCATGAACGGTTGTTGCCGTTCCAGTTCCTCCGGCGTGGTAATGTGGATATGTGCCATGCCGCGCCTCCATTGTCGATAATCGTCATTATTATATCAAATTTTGCGCTGATATTCAACAGGAAATCACCCCCGACCCAAAAGATTTTACAAAATTGGAAAAAGGTGTTTATTTTTTTTGGTAAAAGCAATATAATAAGGCTAATAGGAGTGTGATAGTATGAGGGCAACCGTGTTAGAAGGCGTACACCGTGTCCATTTTGTCGGCATCGGCGGCTCAGGAATGAGCCCGTTGGCGGAGATTTTGCACGCGCAGGGCTACGCCGTGACCGGTTCAGATATCAACGAATCGGACAACGTCGCGCGGATGCGCCGCCTCGGTATTCCCGTCTACTTATCGCAAACAGCGGAAAACGTCGGTGACGCCGAACTGTTGATATACACCTCGGCGGTGTGTGCCGACAATCCCGAATTGACGGCGGCGGCAGCGCGCGGTATTCCGTGTATGGAACGCGCGAAACTGCTCGGGCGGTTATCGCATTGCTTCCCCTACACCGTAGCGGTAGCCGGCACACACGGAAAGACCAGCACCACGTCAATGCTGGCACAAATTCTACTTCAAGCCGACCGCGACCCGTCGGTGTTCATCGGTGGCCGCCTGCCCTTGATTGACGCCAACGGCAAAGGCGGCAATTCCGACGTATTCGTATGCGAAGCGTGCGAATTTCAAAATCACTATCTGGAAATGCAACCGGCGGTGTCGGTCATCTTGAACGTCGACGCCGACCATCTGGATTATTTCGGAACACTGGACAACGTCGTTGCCTCGTTCCGGCAATTTGCCACACAAACCACCGACACGCTCATTATCAACGCGGAAGATGCCAATACCTGCCGTGCCGTTGAGGGGCTCACCCATGCACGCGTAGTACGGTTCGGGTTTTCGGACAATTGCGATTGGCAAGCACGCCACGTCGGTGTCGTGGACGGTGCGTACGGATGCTACACCCTATATCACAACGGCGAAAAAGTGACGGATATTCGTCTGGGCGTCCCGGGCGAGCACAATGTTTTGAATTCGTTGGGCGCAGCGGCGGCGGCATCCCTCTGCGGTGCCACCGCGGAGGAAATCGCACGCGGCTTGGCAGAATTCCACGGTGCCGGACGACGCTTTGAGTTTCTGGGAACAGTGAAAGACATTACCGTGGTCGACGATT
>JAZSOY010000086.1:0-4863 GCA_045537155.1 Acutalibacteraceae bacterium | reverse complement strand
GCCAAGCGGTCTTAGGAAGACAAGCTTTATAGCCAACTCCTTGGCTCACAGAACGACATGGCTACGATCCGACTTCGGCGAGTTCCGGTGCGGCACTCCAACGTAAAATGCGGTCGGATACCGATAAAATCTTTTCATATTCCGCCGGGTCGGGTGAGCGAACTTTGTCGGGGTCTTGTGCGCCGCATTGTTCCGGCGAGAAATACGGACCTTCAAAATGAATCCCCGGCATATCGGCACCATCCGTACACGCCGCTTGTGCGCGTTCAATGACGCCCAAAATCCCCACCGTTTCCTCCGGCGTACCGGAAGTCGCCGTCGGCAGCAGGGTAGTGGTACCGTGTTGTGCGTGCAACCGTGCCGCCGTCAAAAAAGCGTCCTCGGTGTTGTCCAAAAAATCGGCACCGCCACCGCCATGGGTGTGAATGTCCACAAAACCGGCCGACACATACTGCCCCTTGGCATCCACAATCTCCGCACCATCGGTATCGTCAGGCACCGGCACAAGGTAACCGTTTTCAAACGCTACCTCACCGGCAGTTTCGATAACGCCGCCGCGAATCACACGACCGTTGCGAATAATGGTCATACGTCTCTCCCCTTTTTACAGCTTCGCACCACTATCGGCGTCACAGAACATCACGGCATCGCCGTGTGAGCGCATCGCCGTTGCTGGCACCATTTCCGTCACCGGCCCTTGTACCGTCAGCGCTACCGCTTCGCATTTTGTTGCCGCAGGCACCGTACACACCAAATGCCCGGCACGCATCAATGTCGGGATAGTCAACGTCAGCGCGTGCGTCGGTACCGCATCGATGTTGGCAAAACACCCGTCGTTAACCTGTTGTTGACGGCACACTTCGTCCAGTTTAACCACCTTCACAACCTCAGGGTCATCGAATTTGGCTTCGCCGGGGTCGTTAAACGCCAAATGCCCGTTTTCACCAATCCCCAAGCACACCAAATCCACCGGATATTGTTGGAGTAATGCGCTATATCGGCGACACTCAGCCTGCGGCTCTTCGGCGGCGGGGTTCAAGCGAAATACTTGGCCAAACGGCAACCGCCCAAACAAGTGCTCCGTCAAGAAATTCCCAAATCCTTGCGGTGCATCGGCCGACAAGCCGACGTACTCATCCATATGAAACGCATTCACACGGCTCCAGTCGATGCCTTCGGCGGCAACCAACGTATCCAGCGTTTCGTTCTGGGACGGTGCGGCGGCAAAAATGATATTCACCACCGGTTTTTCTTCCAACAGTTGACGAATACGCACCGCCGCCGCTTGACCGGCTGCCGCGCCCATTTCCGCGCGCGTTTCGTATACGTTGACACGTAAACGCTCGGCATTGAGTTGTTTTATCGGTTTCATATTTATTGCCCCCTTTTTCTTTCATCATACCACACTTTTTTGAAAATACTAGGTAATTATTGCCTAAACTATCAAATTCTTGCCTTTAATTGCAAAATTTATTTGTTTTTTCCCCTTGAAATGACCGGACTTTTTTGCCATAATGAAAGTATATCGGTATTACATAGGATAAAATGAGCACAAAAGAGGTTGTTTGTATGTTTTTTCGCAAACCGGCGCCGTCCGGTCCGGTGGATTTTTTGGTGGTGGGGCTGGGTAACCCCGGCAAAAAATACGAAGCCACACGCCACAACGCCGGTTTTATGGCAATCGAAGCACTAGCGGAACGAACCGGCGCACGCGTCAATCGCGCCAAGTTCAAATCGTTGTGCGGCGAGGCGGTGATTGAGGGAAAAAAAGTCCTGCTGATGATGCCGCAAACGATGATGAACAACAGTGGCGAGGCCGTGCGCGAGGCGATGGCGTTTTACAAATTGCCGCCGGAGCGTTGTTTGATTTTATGCGATGACATTACGTTGCCGGTCGGCTCGATTCGTATTCGGCGCAAGGGCAGTGACGGCGGCCAACGCGGTGTCCGCAGTATTCTCACCCTGTGCGGAAGCGAGCAATTTCCGCGCATCAAACTCGGTGTGGGGCAAAAACCGCACCCCGATTACGATTTGGTTGCGTGGGTGCTGTCGCGTTTTCCAAAAGAGGAACATCTGCCGATGCGGCAAGCGGTCGAGCACGCCGCCGAAGCCACCCTGTTAATTGTGGATGATAAGATAGATATCGCGATGAACCAGTTTTCAAAATAAGGTGACCGTATGTCGTTGTTTGAAGCCGGCCTAGCCACATTATCGGCGCTGAGCGCCGCCGAAGCCGACCTTGTCGCCGGACGTTATCCGGTGATGCTAACCGGTACCGGACATATTCACAAAGTGTTGCTGGCGCACACCCTGTGCGCGCGGCAACATCGTCGCGGCCTTTTTTTGACAGCCGACGAGGCAGAAGCCACGCGTGTGCAGGAGGATTTGACCGCGTTAGGCGTCACCGCGTTGTTGTTGCCGACACGTGAGCGCAATCTGTATCAGACGGAATCCGTGTCCCGCGAATACGAACAAATGCGTCTGGGTGTGTTTTCGCGTATGGCACGCGGTGACTACGATATCGTAGTGGCGGCGGTGGATGCCGTATTAGAGTATACGATACCGCCGGCCACACTGGCGGCACGCACCTTGCATCTGTCGGCCGGCCAACCGTTGCCGGTGACGGATTTAGCGGCAGCGTTGTCTGCCGCGGGATATGAGCGCTGTGCACAGGTCGAGGGTTCCGGCCAGTTTGCCGTCCGGGGCGGTATTGTGGACGTGTTTCCGGCGCAAAACGCCTCTCCGTTGCGTATGGAACTGTGGGGCGACACCGTGGATACGCTCTCGTCCTTTGATGTTTTGACACAACGCCGCACCGATACGCTCTCGTCAGTGGATATTCCTCCGGCCGCCGAAGTGTTTTATGACGACGCCCAAGCGTTGGCGGCGCATATTGAGAGTTTGGCGAATTCCCTTACCGGCAAACGAGCAGCGGCGGTGCGCGAAAACTTATTAAACGACGTTATCCGCCTCCGCGGCGGTTTACGTCCCACGGCACCCGACAAATACCTTTCACTCATCTATCCGGAAGCCGTCACCGCGTTAGACTACGCAAAAGACGCTCTGCTCTTTGTGTCCGAAACGCAAAAAGTACGCGAACGCATACGCAGTGCCCAGTGGCAACTGCAAGAGGATATTCAAACGCTGTTGGAATCGGATTTACTGTGCCGTGAATTGTGCCGCTATCAAGCGGATTTTGAAGAGTTGTCACGCGTCCTCTCAGGTCGGCAAAGTGTGTTGTTGGAAACCTTTGCCCGCTCGGTTCCGGATGTTGCCATCGGGGCATTATATAACCTCACGTGTCGTCAACTGCCGGTGTGGTCCGGCGGATTGGATTTGCTGTGTGAGGATATCAACGACCTACTGGCACGCCGCATCAACTGCGTGGTGTTGGCGGGACCGGAAGAACGCGCCGCACAAGCGTTAGCAGACGATTTGGTACGACGGGATATTCCGGCCATCTATGCACCGGCACCGCAAGCCCCCTTGCGTGGGCAGGTGTTGGTGGTGCGGGGCGGATTGTCTGCCGGCGCCGAATTCCCCGAAGCCGGTTTCGCCATTATCACACACGGACGTATCGCACCGGTGCGTAAGCGGCGACGTTTGAACAAAACCGCCGGTTCGGAAATCCACAGTTTGTCGGAACTCACCCCCGGCGATTACGTGGTGCACGCGGCACACGGCATCGGCTTGTACGACGGCATCCACCGTATGGAGGTGCAAGGGGTCGTCAAGGACTATCTCAAACTGCAATACGCCAAGGGTGACACGCTCTACGTGCCGGTCACACAACTGGATTTGGTATCCAAATATATTGGTTCAAAAGAAGATGTTACGCTCAAACTGCATCGTTTGGGTGGGCAGGAATGGCAAAAAACCAAAACGCGTGTTCGCAGTGCCGTCAAAGATATTGCCAAAGAGTTGATTCATCTGTATTCACAACGGATGGCAACAAAAGGCTACGCGTTTGAGCCCGATACGGAATGGCAGTATGATTTTGAGCGGCATTTTGAATACGAGGAAACCGAGGACCAACTGCGTTGTATCGACGAAATCAAGGCAGATATGGAACGTGCCGTGCCAATGGAGCGTCTGTTGTGCGGCGACGTCGGCTTTGGCAAAACAGAGGTCGCGCTACGTGCCGCTTTCAAGTGCGTATCCCAAAGCAAACAATGTGTCTTGCTGGTACCCACCACCATTTTAGCCTTTCAGCATTACCAAACCTTGTTGTCGCGATTTGACGGCTTCCCCGTCAAAATTGAGATGCTGTCGCGCTTCCGCACTCCCAAACAGCAGGAGCAAATCCTGCGCGATATGGCCGCCGGCCGTATTGACATTTTGGTGGGGACACATCGTATGTTGTCAAAAGACGTCAAATTCCGCGATTTGGGACTGTTCATTGTCGACGAAGAACAACGTTTCGGCGTTGCACAGAAAGAGCGTATTAAGGAACTCGCCCCCAGTGTGGATGTGCTGACGCTATCCGCCACACCAATTCCCCGTACGCTGAATATGGCGATGAGCGGTATTCGGGATATGTCTATCATTGAAGAGGCACCGCAGGACCGCCGTCCGGTACAAACCTATGTCTTAGAACACGACACGGGTTTGTTGACCGATGCGATTCGTCGAGAATTTCGACGCGGCGGTCAAGTGTACTACATTCATAACCGTGTGGATACCATTGAGCGTTGCGCCGCCGGCTGGCAGATGCGTCTGCCCGAAGCACGCATCGCGTTCGCCCACGGTAAAATGTCGGAAGAGGAAATGTCTGAGGTGTGGCGGCAGGTGATTGACCATGAGGTGGATATGCTCGTCTGCACCACCATCATTGAAACCGGTGTCGATGTTCCTAACGTTAAC
>JAZSOY010000083.1:0-5056 GCA_045537155.1 Acutalibacteraceae bacterium | reverse complement strand
ACCGATGCGTGTTGTGTATGTATCGTGTGACCCGGCAACGTTGGCACGTGATTTGAAACGGTTTGCAGAACAGGGGTACATGACAAACACGGTTACGCCCGTGGATATGTTTCCTCGTACTGCGCACGTTGAGTCCGTAGCGTGTTTGGTAAAAAATAAGGACAATTGCTTATGTGTGTGAGGTATATAAGTTGTATTTAGGAGGGAGTGCCTGTGATTAACTTTGATAGTATTCGGGAAAACGAGGCGGTAAAGGCGTATATCACACGTGCGGATGAGTCATTAAAAGCGTTGGGATATACCGAACATAGTTTTGCCCATGTGACACGTGTGGCGCGTATGGCAGCCAGTTTGTTAGAAACGCTGGGTTATCCGGAGCACGAGGTGGAATTGGCTCGCATTGCCGGATATTTACACGATATCGGAAATTTGGTGAATCGTGCTGACCATTCGCAAAGTGGTGCCATTATCGCGTTCAGCATTTTGGACGATATGCATATGCCGGCAGAGGATATTGCCACCATCGTGACGGCTATTGGCAATCACGATGAGGGGACCGGTGTACCGGTGAATGCGGTGTCGGCGGCGTTAATTCTGGCAGATAAATCCGATGTGCGGCGCAGTCGGGTGCGTAATACCGATGTGCAGACTTATGACAAGCACGACCGCGTTAACTATTCGGTGCGCAAATCGGAACTGCGTATCAATGAAAACCATACGGCTGTGCGATTGGACTTGGTGATTGATACAGGGTACGGTTCGGTGATGGACTATTTTGAAATTTTTTTAGAACGGATGATTTTGTGCCGCAAAGCGGCTGAATGTTTGGGAATGCAATTCAAACTGATTATCAATGGTCAACCTCTGATTTAACAATACAAGAAACGCACCGCAAACCACGGGTTTGCGGTGCGTGTTTTTATAAAAAATGTTCATAACGGATTCAAGTCCGTTATGAACATTCAACATGGTGCGAGTGTTTATAAGCAACCCGGGTCGCGTGGTTGAAACTATAAAAAGCGAGAACCTTAACACGCGAATTGCGTGTCGAGGCTCTCGACTGGTGCGGGCGACAGGACTTGAACCTGCACGCTTGCGCATCGGCTCCTAAGACCGACGTGTCTGCCATTCCACCACGCCCGCGTGTGTTACAGTGTAGCATATCTTTGTAAAAAAAGCAAATACTTTTCCGAAATTTTCAAGCATATACTGATTGGAAGAATATTCTACCGCGGTTTTTGTCGAAAGCGGTTGAAATTACCGGAGATTTTTGGTAGAATAATATGCTAAGAGAGGGGTGGCTTTATGCGGCGAGTCTGGATGGCGATGACGTTGGCGGCAATGCTGTTGTTAAGCAGTTGCGGCCGAACGCCTACCGCCTTACCCGATGTGACTGTGACGGTGAATCGCCCATCCACGACCGATGCCGAATCGGTTGTTACCAGCACAGAGTCCGGCATCAGTACCGGCACGACGGTACCTTCTTCGACGATAACGACTACCAACGCCGCGACGACATCCTACACGGTGACCACCACCACGATACCGTCTGGGGTTACGTCTACGTTGGCTTCGACAACGATATCAACTACCACTGTCACGACGGTCGGAACCATAGGCATAACGACGACTACCACTAAACCGACGACAACGACTACGACCACGACTAAACCAACCACTACCACTGCCACCACCAGGCCGACAGTCAATCGACCGGCCATCCATGGCGAGGTGCGCGGAGCGTGGGTTTCGTATATCGAACTGGCAGATATTTTGCAACGCTGTGCGACGCCGTCAGAGGCACAGAAAGCATTGGATACGATGATGCAACAACTGCAGGAGTGCCGTATCAACACGGTATTTTTCCACGTTCGTTCCCACAGTGACGCCTATTATCGTTCCGCTGTTTTTCAACCGGCAACCGCGGCACGCGCGCTGATTGCCGACGGGTTTGACCCCTTGGCTTATGCGGTGGATGCTGCGCATCGACGCGGTATAGCGTTGCACGCGTGGGTGAACCCGTATCGCGTCGGTAAACAAGCGGCGTATTTGGTAACAGGCGTGCCCACGTTAACCGATGCAAACGGTGCCAAATATTATGTTCCCACCTCGTCGAAAGCGCAGGCGTTGATTTTGGATGGCGTGCGCGAAATCCTTATGAATTACGACGTGGATGGGATTCAATACGATGATTATTTTTATCCCGAAGATTTGTTGTCGGAACAGACGGTCTATGGCTTTGAGAGTGCCGATTATGAGGCGTATCAACAAGCTGGAGGGCGGTTATCGGTCGGCGATTGGCGCCGTGCCGGTGTGGATGCGTTGATTGCCGGCACGCATACATTGACGGCGGCACATGACGTGGTTTTTGGCGTATCACCGGCCATCGATGCGGATAAGACATACCGTTCGTTATATGCGGATTGCCGCAAATGGTTGGCTCAACCGGGATATGTGGATTACCTATGTCCGCAGATATACACCGGCTTCGAACATAGCAGCAGTCCTTTTGATGCCAAGGTGGACGAGTGGAGCAATTACGAGCGTGACGATACGGTGTCGTTGTATTTTGGATTGGCATTGTACAAAATCGGTTTGTACAATGACGCGTATGCCGGCCAAGGAAAAAATGAATGGAAAAACAATGACGATGTGATGGCGCGTTCGGTGCAGTATCTATACAAAAAGCACGCGGATGGGATTTGTTTTTACAGTTACAGTTATTTTTATCCCACCAAGAAAGTCGGCTTATCACAAACAGCCGATGTCGCGGTGGCAAAGGAAGAAATTCGGCAATTGTTGGCGGTTCTGTAAAGAATAGGACGTAAAAGGGGTGTCGGTATGGCAAAACATTTCAAAACCAAACCGAAATCAGCACGCGGCGTGGTCGTTGCCATTGTCGCGGTGGTGGTGACGGTGGTAATACTCGGTGGGTGCTTTGCGATTGCCAACGGTCAGGTGTTGTACACCATCGCCGATTGGTTCACTAACGACACGCAAACGACCACAACGATGTCGCCGCCGACTACCACCACCAAACCTGAACCCGAACCGGAACCGGAATATGCGGTGCCGGAGGAAATGAAAGGCGTTTGGCTGACTGCCGGCGTGGATTATCTTATCAGTGGCAAGGAAAGCGCACAAACCGTTAAACAACAAATTGACAAGGCGTTTGAGGCAATGACGGCGTGGCAGTTCAATACCTTGTTGCTACCATTGCATCGTGAGGATATCGCCTTATATCCCTCTAAGGAGATGGACTGTTTGGCGTTGTCCGAATCGGACAAGCGGTTTGAACCGTTAGCGTACATTATGGAACGCGCGCGTGAGCATCAACTGTTTGTATACGGTGTGTTAGATTTGCACGTGCGCGACGGTGAGGCGTGGGACCCACGGTTGGAGGGCGTTATCGAGCGCACGGTGCGCGTGGCGCAAGAAGCCGCATCGGCGTATGCGTTGGACGGTATTTTTGTGGACGGAACATCGTTTACTGCTAACCAAATCCCTGCGGATGGACGCGAAGCCGCGGTAACGGCATTGGATACGTTGGTGGAACGCGTCAGCACAGCGTTACGTCAAGGGGACCGTAACCGCTATGTGGGATTGTTATCTACCGGCATCTGGGCACACAAGTCGGTAGATGAGCGCGGCTCGAATACCGCGCAGTTTTACGAAGAATTTACCGATGGTGCCGCCGATACGCTGAAATGGCTGAAAAACGGGTGGTTTCATTGCATAATGATTCGACATACTGCCTCCACGGCGCATCCGACAGCCGCTTTTCAAGAGGTACTGGCGTGGTGGGATGTCGTGGCAAGTGAGTATCAGTTGCCGCTGTATACCTCACACGCGGCGTACAATATCGGTTCGTATCTGACCGGTTGGACTTCACCTGACCAGTTGGCGCAACAGTATTTATATTGCAAAGATACGGAGGCATGGCGTGGCAGTGTCTATGACTCTCTCCGTGCGTTGACGAGGGATAAAAACGGTGCGGCCGAGGCACTACATAAGGCTTACGAGGGCACATTGGACGAGACATTTATCTATAACCAGTTGACCGTGAGTTCTCCCGCGAAAAAGACCTATACCACCACCGAGTCGGCGGTGACGTTCCAAGGCGGCGGTGACACGAATTTTCCGTTGACTATCAATGGGGAGAAAGTCGAACTGTCGGAGCACGGCTTTTTCACTAAAAAATATGAACTGTCTATTGGACGAAACACGTTTGAATTTTCCCATAAAGGTAAAACGATGGTATACGAGGTTACCTACAAACAGACGTTGTTAAAAGACGTATCGCCATCCACCAATATGACGGTAGATGGTGGCAGCATCTTCTTAATTCGTGCAACAGCGCGAAAGGGTGCGACGGTTTCGGCTGTGATTCACGGTACGACGGTCAAATTGACTGCCTCTGGTAGCAAAGAGGAGGAAAGCGGTAACGCTCCCTCGGATTTTGAAACCTATATGGGAAAATATACGTTGCCGAAAGGGAGCATCGGAAAGCAACAATCGTTGGGTGCGGTGAAAGTGACCGCCAAATACAACGGCTTGACAGAAACACTTTCCGGCGGGACGGTCACGTTGGAAGCTTTGCCGGTTCCCACCACGACCACTACCACGACAACCACGACTACCGTGGTGACGACAACGACCACCGTGGTAACGACAACCGAAAGTCTTACCGATGGCACCGGTACAACCGATGCCGAGGGGACAACCGATGCCACCGGCACGACCGGTACCGGCACGGAAACGACAGTGACGGTTGTTACCAAGCCTTCGACAGCCACACCGCCTGCGACCGGTGATAACGATGTGGTGATTGTGACATCGGATTATGCAGAAACCTTTAGCGGCGGCGATGCGGTGGATGACTGGTCGCGTCCCTACAATTCCTACTTGCCGAAAGGTACACAAGATGCTCTGGTTGGCAAAGTCTATAACGGCAGTTTTTCGTATTATTTGTTAGCATCGGGGAAGCGTATTTATCAATACGATGCCCAAGTAGTGAAAGGGAGTTTGAATGCCGCTAAGTCGGAGGCCAAGCGGT
>JAZSOY010000215.1:0-4194 GCA_045537155.1 Acutalibacteraceae bacterium | reverse complement strand
ATCGCGACGCCGGTTCGCTCAAACAGCGGCCTGTAGTTGCATATTTTCGTCATGAGCGCGCTTTGGGCGTCGTTGGAGATGATCAAGAATACGTCGTATCCTTTGGCGGCCACCAACGCGGCACAACGCTTTACGCGCTCTTGATATTCATAATCGGGGATACAAATGCGGGACATAACAATCCTTCCTTTCTTTTTTGACAATTATACGGCATATCCGCCGGTGGTGTAAAACGCCATATTGGTCTGGCGCACATCCAAACGACCGTACTGTACGACGATGGGCACGTCGCTCTCCAACAGAATCGCGTATTGCTCACCGGCGTTCGGGACGCCGCCCAGAAAATCGCGTTTCTCGGTAGCGCGCAAGCCCTTGACGCGTTGCGGTTCCACCGTCACCGTATCACCGATTGTCGGTTCGCGGTCGGTCCAGTACAAACAGACCTTGACGTGCGCCGCTTCGTCGTTAGGGTTGAGCAGGATGAGCGATTCGTGACCGTACACTTCGGGGTCATCGCCCATCGGGGGGATTTCACCATCCGGAAAATACCATTTGGTTTTACCGTCCATGGGATGCCACTCCTTTCGCGTATTATTACTTTTATTGTACTTGACTTTCTACAAATTTGATAGTACAATGTACTTCAAAAGTAGCATTTTTTCGTCAATTTGAAATGATTTAGCAGGGTTTGGAGGCGAAATGATGATGCAAAATCTCTATTTTGAACTAAATGAGATACAAAAAATCTTCAAAGACATTTACTTAATTACGGGCCATCAGTGTGCGTTATTTGACCCGGAATGTCACGTGTTGTTGCGGTATCCGGCGCAGGGGAATGCGTTTTGCCAACATATTCAGTCGACGGCGGTGGGACGGGCGAAGTGCGAAGCGTGCGATATGTACGGATTCCAACAAGCGAAAACCACCGGAAAACTGTGTGTTTACCAATGCCACGCCGGACTGATTGAGGTGTGCGTGCCGATAAAATCGGGGCAACGCAACGAGGAAATCTTGGGATACATTGTGTTGGGGCATCTGTTGGATGACCAAGTATCACTCGGCGCGCAATGGAACACGGTGTATGAGAATTGCCGGCATTTTATTCGGGATATGTCGGTGCTCAACCATCAATTTTTCCAACTGCTCCCCACGTCGCGCTCTTGCATTGCGGCGATGTGTGACATTTTGCAGATTTGCATTGAGCACTTGTTGTTGCAAAAACTCATCCAGCGCAACCGTGATGATTTGTGGCACCGCGCACAGGCGTACATTGACGAAAATTTGAGCGATAAGTTGCCGGTGGCAGAGATTGCGAAGGAATTGTCGGTCGGTGTGGCAACGCTGAACCGGTGCGCCTATAAGAATGTGAATATGCCCATCGGGAAATTCATTTTGCAAAAGCGCATCGTGTTGGCGTGCAAGTATCTCAAAGACCCCAAATACACGGTATCGGAAATTGCTGCCAACTGCGGCATTTCAGATTACAACTATTTTTCACGCGTATTCAAAATGAAAACCGGCATGACACCGCGTGAATACCGCACCGCCTTTTTGCGGAGTGGTACGGTGCCGGAATTGCCGGACCCGGAAAAACTGACGTTATCGACGGTCGCATTGACCGGCGGAGAAACACCGAAAGGATGACCAAAATGAACCTCAAAAAAAGCAACGGCAATGTGACGTATCGCCGCGCGCGGCTGGCGCTCTTACTGATGAGTGTGTTTACGGCGGTGAATCTGTTGATGTTATTGAGCAACTCCACCGAGACGGTGTTGTTTTCCGCGGCTCTGCCGCACGCACTTGCGAGTGCGGCGTATGTGATGTACGACTGGGGTATGCCCTTATATCTGGTGCTGATATTGGCGGTGGTCACGGTACTGTTGTTGGCGGCATACGTGTTGTGCTGGTGGTTGTCCAAAACACGCGGCGGTTGGCTGCTGACGGCGCTGCTCTTGTACGCGGTGGACGTGTTGGTGCTTTTGTACCTGGTGGCGACCTCGTTTGTGCAAGCCGCGACGGCGCACACGCTGCCGGATTTAGTATCTACCGGCGTGTGGGTGGTGTTACAAGGCGTGGTATTGTTTTATTTGATTCGCGGTGTGTTGGTATGGCGCCGTCAAAAGAAAGCCGCGAAGGAGTCTGTATGACCGTCTATGTTCACACGTTAGGGTGTAAAGTCAATCAATACGAAACGCAGGCGATGCGGCAGTTGTTGCAGGATGCCGGATACGACACCGCCGCGTTTACGCTCGGGCAACCGGATGTCGGGGACGCCGTGATTCTCATCAATTCCTGCACCGTCACGGGGGAGAGTGACCGCAAACTGCGGCAGTTGTTGCGGCGGTGTCGGCGCGAACATCCGCAAGCGACGTTGGTGCTGACGGGATGTTTTCCGCAGGCGTTTCCCAATGAGGCGGCCGCCTTGCCCGAACCCGACATTGTACTCGGCAACGCGGCGCGTCGCGACCTGCCCGACCACTTAGCGGCGTGGTTTCAGACACGACGACGGGTGGTGGCGCTTCCGCCACACACACGGACCTACGAGCCGCTGTGTATCCGGAAATTTGAAGGACGCACACGCGCCTTTGTGAAAATCGAGGACGGTTGCAATCGGTTTTGTTCGTACTGCATTATTCCGTATGCACGCGGCCGCGTGCGCTCCAAACCGCCGGAAGCCTTGGCGGCAGAGGTCGAGCAGTTGGCACAGCAGGGGTACAGCGAAATCGTGTTGGTCGGGATTAACCTGACCGCCTACGGGCAGGATTGCGGCAGGACGTTGGCGGAGGCGGTGGATATCGCTTGCCGTCCGGCAGGGATTCATCGGGTGCGTTTGGGTTCGCTGGAACCCGATTTTCTCACCGATGAGGTGATTGCGCGGCTGGCGACGGTCAACAAACTGTGCCCCCAATTCCACGTGGCACTGCAAAGCGGTTGCGATGCGACCTTGCGGCGGATGCGGCGGCAGTATACCACCGACGAGTACCGTCGGGTATGTCAGCAGTTACGCGCGGCGTTTCCGGGGTGTGCGCTCACTACCGACGTGATGGTCGGATTTCCCGGTGAAACCGAGGAGGAGTTTGCGGCGTCGTTGGCGTTTGTGGAAGAGATGGCTTTTTCGCGGCTCCATTGTTTCTCGTATTCGCGTCGTGCCGGCACGCCGGCGGCCACCGCACCGATGCAGGTGCCCAATGCCGAAAAGGCGCGGCGAAGCAAAGTGATGTGTGCGATGGGTGAGCGCAGTCGCCTTGCCTATGAGCAGTCGCTTATCGGGCGCACCGTCGAGGTGTTGCCGGAAACACGGCGTCCCGACGGTCGCGTGGAGGGGTATACCGATACCTACGTGCCGGTGGTTTTGCCCGATGCGCCCCTCGGTGTTCCTACGGCGGTGACGTTGACACAGCAGCACCTTACCGGTACGAACTTACAACCCTAAACAAAAACACAACAGCCGATAGGGATAGTCCCTATCGGCTGTTTTTGGTATTGGTTTATTCCTCGTCCGCGTACTTCATATCGGCCAACTTGGCAATGAGTTGGGTAGCGTTTTCGTAACTCACCGCACCGGTGTTGATGCACATATCGTAATAACTCGCGGTGCCCCACTTCTTACCGGTGTAGAAATTATAGTAGTTGGCGCGCTTTTTATCGTTGCGTGTCACCAGACTTTTGGCTTCCTGCGCGGAGATACCTTCGTGCTCGGATACGCGTTGTACGCGCCGGTCGAGGTCGGCGTGAATGAATACCGACACCCGATGCGGATAATCCTGCAAAATGTAATCGGCGCACCGACCGACGAAGACACACGCTCCCTTTTCCGCAAGGGAACGAATCGCATCAAATTGTGCTTGGAACACTTGTTGGTTAATCGGCATGGAATAGTTCATCACGCCGATTTCGTTCATCGCATACGCGCCGGTCGACAAGGTATATAGCAAACTGCTGGTGGGCTTTTCATCAAAATAAGCAATGACCTCTTCCGCCAATCCGCTTTGCTGGGCGGCGTGTGTCAGTAAATCTTTATCGTAGCAGGGAACACCCAACCGTTCCGCCAAGCGTCTGCCGATTTCGTGGCCGCCGCTGCCGAATTGACGGGCGATGGTGATAATGACGGGATGTTTCACAGCCACTCCTCCTTAATACCGAGCCAAATACCGGTCCAATTCCCACGGGGTAACGCGGATTTTATACTCGTCC
>JAZSOY010000130.1:0-6278 GCA_045537155.1 Acutalibacteraceae bacterium | reverse complement strand
TTGGCCTCCCGACTTCTTTGTACCCGGCGAAACATCGCTTGCTAACGGGCGTTTTGTGTCCAAAGCGTTGGATGACCGTGTCGGTTGTGCCATGCTGTTGCGGTTGGCACAGACACAACCGCAGTATGATATCACACTTGTCTTTACCGTGCAGGAAGAAATAGGCGCGCGCGGTGCAAAAACCGCGGCATTTGCGGTGCAACCGGAACTGGCGGTTGCCATCGAAGCGACTACCGCCGCAGATAGCATGGATACCCCTCCCGAAAAACAGGTATGCCGCGTCGGCGGGGGTGCGGTAGTGTCGTTTATGGACCGTGGCACGATGTACGATAAAGCATTGTATGACGCGATTTTCAGCCTGGCAGCCGAATGGGAGTTGCCGGTACAAACCAAGACGTCCATTGCCGGTGGCAATGACGCCAGTGCGATGCAGACCACCGGTGAGGGTGCACGGGTAGCAGCGGTATCGGTACCGTGTCGTTATCTTCATTCACCGTCTTGTTTGCTGGATGAACAGGACGTGGAAAACACCTATCGGTTGTTGGAACGGTTAATGAATACGTTGCCGGCTTGGGATGGTGCGGTATGATTCGTTGGGTAGACGAATTACCGGAACTTTCCGGTCACGCCTTACCCGTGCAACGGATACGTGCTTGGTGGCAATGTTACGGTAATGTGTCGTTTATTCGCTATTATATCGGGGAGCAGGGTAGTGTCGCGGCGGTGATGGACGGACAAGCCTTGGCATACGCCGTGCAGGACGAACGTGAGGAAGTGTCGTTGTTTCTGAGTATGCAACCGGACATTGGTTTCGTCTTGGCAGATATGGATACGACCGCCGCTGTTGCCGATGTATGGAACACAGCAACGACGGAAATCCCCGTGATGCGGTGTACAACACCGCAGACTGAGTTACTCACCGAATCGTTGTCGCCGCGCGTGTTATACGCGTTTTTACAGCCGATTTTTCCGTCGTTGCCCCCTTTTGATGTTTGGTATCCCGATGTGTGTTATCGGGAGCGCCACGGCTTTTGCCGCAATATAGCGTATCTGGAGAAAGGGCAACCGGTTTCTGCCGCAATGACCGTGGCAGAATGGGACGGCGGCGCACTCATCGGTGGGGTAGCGACGGCACCGACGCACCGACGTCGTGGTTTGGCCTCGCAATGTGTCGGTTCATTGACCGCACGCTTACAACAACAGGGACGGCAGGTATATATCTGCCCCAAAAATGAAGAAGCACAACGCGTGTACACGGACCTTGGATTTTCTGTGTGCGACCGCGTTGCTGTCACAGAAAGGAAATAGTCCGATGCAAACACCGTTTTTTTCTTTGGATACGGATATTGAGAGGTTAGCGGCAGAGGTACGCGAACAGTGCGCCGCGCAGTTTGCTCACATCGATGACATTGCGGATTATAATCAGCAAAAGGTGTTGTCGGCGTTCATTCGTCATCGTGTCAGTGAGGCGCATTTTGTTCCCACTACCGGTTATGGTTACGGTGACCGCGGCCGGGAAGTGTTGGAGGAAGTCTTTGCCGAAGTGTTGGGTGCAGAAGATGCGTTAGTACGACACAGCATTTTGTGCGGAACGCACGCGATTACGGTGGCGTTGTTCGGTGTGTTGCGTCCCGGAGATGTGTTGTTAGCGGCGACGGGTACACCCTACGATACGTTACTCGGTGTTATTGGTGTGGGAAAAACCGAAGACGGTTCGCTGGCGGATTACGGTATCGGATACCGTGAAGTGCCGTTGCGTGCGGATGGCTTGCCGGATACCGAGGCAGTGTGTCAAGCGTTGCGTGACGAGTCGCGTATTAAAATGGTACATATCCAGCGTTCACGCGGATACAGTTTGCGTCCGTCACTGACAGTGGCACGCATCGGTGAATTGATTGCCGGTATTCGCTCCGTACGTGACGATGTCGTTGTATTTGTGGATAACTGCTACGGCGAATTCGCCGAGAAGCAAGAACCGACCGCGGTAGGTGCGGATTTGATGGCCGGTTCACTGATTAAGAACCCCGGTGGCGGTATTGCCGAAAATGGAGGGTATATCTGCGGTCGACACGATTTGGTTGAGAAATGTGCCCATCGGTTGACCACCCCCGGCTTAGGCAAAGAGGTCGGTGCTTCACTTGGTCACAACCGCACGATGTTTATGGGGTTGTTTCAAGCCCCTCACGTGGTTGGTGAGGCGATGAAAACCGCTGTATTTGCGGCGGCGTTATTTGAACGGTGGGGGTACGACTGTTTACCGGCGTGGAACGAAGAACGTGCCGATATTATTCAGGCGCTGTGCTTGCGTGAATCGCCGGCATTGATTGCTTTCTGTCAAGGTATTCAAAGTGGAGCGCCTGTGGATGCGTTTGTGACACCGGAGCCTTGGGATATGCCGGGGTATGATAATCAAGTCATTATGGCTGCCGGTGCGTTTACGATGGGTTCTTCCATTGAACTATCCGCTGACGCGCCGTTGAGAGAACCATTTGCCGTGTATATGCAGGGCGGTCTGAACTTTACCTCCGGCAGAATTGGCGTGCTGTTGGCGGCGCAAAACATGCGAAATGCCGGTCTATTACCTTTGGTCGGGGGTGCAGAATCGTGAGCACAAAGGATACGATTGTCAAATGGTATAGGGCACTGCAATTTCCCACCCGTTATGACAGGGAGTTCTATGAGGCTTTGGAAACCATAGAGGTACCGAAGCATCTCACGGTGGATGCC
The DNA here is from genome assembly GCA_045537155.1 of Acutalibacteraceae bacterium. Taxonomy (GTDB): domain Bacteria; phylum Bacillota; class Clostridia; order Oscillospirales; family Acutalibacteraceae; genus RGIG3009. Next base: position 3,551 of record JAZSOY010000130.1, on the reverse strand, counting down.
TATGATATCCATGAAAGCAACGGCAAACGCAATCTTCTTTCGTTTTTGTATTTTTGCGAAGAGGTGGAACAAGAATATGCACGTCGAGGTATTCCGCACGAAATTTTGATGGATACCCTATCGGACCTGCGTCGTTGGACCATTGTGTGGAGCGAGTTAAAAGGGGAACTGTCTTTTAACGAATTGCGTTGGATGAAATCGCATATGCGTTGCCGGTTGTTTCAGTTGGGTAGTTTGCATTTTGCGATGGCGCCGACTGACACATCGATACCGGAGTATGCCATTGCCGAAGGTGAACCCGTGATTGAAGTGCATATTCCGGCAGGAACCGACCTATCCGATGAGGCTTGCACACGTTCATTTGCGGAGGCAAAAACTTTTTTTGCTTCCTATTTTCCGGACTATACGTATCGCTTTTTTACCTGTCATTCGTGGTTGTTGGATAGCACACTGAAACAATTTTTGAAACCGGAAAGTAACATTATCGGTTTTCAAAACCGGTTTTCCGTCGTAAAAACCCGTCCGTCAATCAGCATTATACGGTTCTTGTTCCGCTGGGATATGACGTTGGAAACATTACCGCAAGCAGTTCCCGCCACTCGTTTTGCGGAGCAGGTCAAACAACACCTCTTATCGGGTGGGGAGTTTCATGTGGCACTCGGTTTAATTGAAAGGGGCAGTATATAAAACAAAAGCAGCGTTAGAAAATTCTAACGCTGCTTTTTATATCTCGGTGTCCTCGTGTCGGTATTTGCGCCGTGTGGCAATGCCGCCGCGGATATGACGTTGTGCCTTGTTGATATCCAAAATACAACGCACCTCATGATAAAGTTGAGGGTTTACTGTCTGTAATCGGTCCGACACGTCTTTGTGTACCGTGCTTTTACTGATGTGAAATTTTTTTGCGGCGGCGCGTACCGTTGCCTTGTTTTCTAAAATATATTCACCCAATTCTACCGCGCGTTCCTCAACGGCCCCTTTCATCTGCATCACCCCACACTTATGTTCCGTACACTATATGAGGGGAGTGACACGGATATGCGCGTAGCACCAACAAAACAAAGCACCTGCTATCGTAGCAGGTGCTTTGTCGTTCGAATCCTTATCCACGCAATTTCGGCAGACTAGCAGCAGCCACCGATTGACCAACGCGACGAATCTTTTCGTCCGGTAAGTGTAGTTCCATAGAAGCACAATCCGGATATTCTTCCTGAAGCACACGCGTGGCTTCAGCCAAAATCAAATCGCCGCCCTCGCCTGACATAACGCGGCCAAGTAGCAAAACATCACCAATGGTGTAATACATGGCGTAGTATGCCAGTGTGTGACCGAGATACGTACCGATGGAACGATAAATATCGCGTACCGTGTCGTTGCCTGTTGTCATTTCGTACTGGACGGCTTTGAGTTTTTCGGCAGGGGAGAGCGTTTCATCCAACACAATACCGGCGCGCGGTGCTAATTTGATAACACTGTCTTGCGAGAAGTATTTGACGCCGCAACCCTTATCACCGGACCATTCATCCAGCATCGCGTCTTCTTGCAGGTCAACGGGGGCAAATGCCAATTCGTTCAACCAGCCGGTAATGTTGCCCTCGCCATCCACATAGCCGACGGCTTCGGAAGTTCCCATCGCAATACCGAGGATGTTGTTCTTGTCCAAACTCATGGCACCGGCCAATGCGGTAACATCGCCGTCATTGGCAACTTCCACCGGTACATCGCCGATTTCAGCGGCTGCACGCAGGTAAATATCCTTGACCTCTTTTTCGTAGCGCTCTTCCGGCACCTTGATAAACAGTGACGCCACCATGGCGCGGTTATCGACATACACACCGGCAGAAGAAATACCGATAGCATCCACACGCGGCATTTTGGACGCGGCCGAACGGAATGCATCGAGAATGCCCTCATAATGATAACGGGGGTCTTCGTTGGTTTTCGGGAACCATACCACTTCTTCCGAGTATACCGATACGCCGTCTATCACCGCTGACACTTTTCGGTCACTGCCGCCGGCATCAAAACCGATACGGCAACCGTCAAGATTACGACCGACCGATTGCGCCACGGATTTTTCCTCCGGAACCTCAGAAAGCGGGAACGACAACACCTCAAACGGATGCTCATACACACGTGCCATAAAATTGCGGTCAAATTCGCGAGAACCGCCTTTGCTGTAAGCAGCAGACACTGTAGCGGCCATCGCGTCATCGCCGTATACCGCCACTTTGTAACCGCCGTATGCCCACAGCATCATTTTGACCGTGCGGTCAACATAGATGGCATCCAACTCCCGTTTTTCTTCTGTGCCGTGAATACGAAAGCGCCGTACGGCTACCTGTCCTTGGTTGCGTTCGACGGCAATGGCGATTTCTTTACCGTTGACGGTCGAAGCCTCATAGTCGCGGCAAAAAGCAGCCATGGGGATAAATCCCTTATCCAATACCGGCACATTTTTTACAGAAATTTCTAATCCACATACATTCATTCTACAAAAGACACCCCTTTACGTATGTTATAGTTTAACTATAACAATTTCTGGTCGCAAAGCAAAGGGAAAAACGGATATATTTTTTATACTTTTGGGTATTTTTGCATTTTTAGTATCCGATAAGCATACAGATGTGACAGGAAAATTTTAGTTGAAAGGAATGACTGTTCAAATGAGCCTATACTATCCGGAGGGTGTTACGTTAACAACAGCGCAAAATCGGAGGAAAATTGAAAGCGTTATGGCGCTTACGGAAGCGTCGCTCAACCACGACGTCGTGGAAGCACGTGCGGTATTGTGTGACAATGACCACAATTTGTATGTAGAGTTGCCGTGTATGACGGGTATTATTCCGCGCGAGGAGGGGGCACTCGGTATAATAGAGGGGACAACACGCGACATTGCGTTGATTTCACGGGTAAGCAAGCCGGTGAGTTTTGTCGTTACCGGATTTGAATATACGCCGGAAGGGGAACGTCGCGCGATTTGTTCGCGTCGGGAAGCACAGCGGCGTTGTCGGGATGAATATTTGGCCTATTGCCGCCCCGGTGACGTCATTCCGGCACGTGTGACACGGCTGGAAAGTTTCGGTGCGTTTTGCGATATCGGTTGCGGTATACCGGCGCTTTTGCCGATTGCCAGCATCTCGGTAAGCCGCATTACCCATCCGTCCGACCGCTTGTGTGTCGGTATGGATATTCACTGCGTTATCAGTTCCATCGAGGGAAATCGCATCTGCTTATCCCAACGCGAGTTATTGGGAACATGGGAAGAAAATGCCGCGTTGTTTACGCAAGGCGAAACCGTTGCCGGTATTGTGCGGTCGGTGGAAGATTACGGCGTATTTATTGAGTTAACACCGAATTTAGCAGGTCTTGCCGAACCACGCGAAGGCGTACAGGTTGGACAATATGCCGGTGTGTATATTAAAAACATTTTGGCGGAAAAAATGAAATTGAAATTGGTGCTCATTGATTCACAAGATTCCGCGTGTGTGCCACCGCCACTCAAATACTTCATTACGGAAGGACATATCGACCGTTGGCAGTATTCACCG
>JAZSOY010000122.1:0-3900 GCA_045537155.1 Acutalibacteraceae bacterium | reverse complement strand
AGTCCCATTGGTCCACGTACAGCGAATGAAGATTGTCCGTCACCTCGTCACGCCGAATGGCGTTCATATCAGTATATAGCCCCTGCCCTACCGGTACGTTGTACCGTTTGAGTGCATAGCGTTTCCATTTGGCGAGCGAGTGTACGACCTCTGCCACGCGTCCGTCATCGTGCCGCACATCGAAACTCACCGGACGCTCGACGCCGTTGAGGTTATCGTTCAAACCAGATTGCGGCAACACAAACAACGGTGCGGATACCCGTGTCAGGGATAACCGTTCCGCCAAAGCGGTTTCAAAACCGTCTTTTAACAGCTTGATTGCCTTTTCGGTTTCCAAAATATCCAATCCGGACGTATAGCCCTCCGGAATGAACAGACGATACTCGCTCATACTTTGTCTCCTCTCGACCTTGCATAGAGGTTATTCTACCATACTGCATACCCGATTGCAAGAATTTTTTCCATCATCGCCAAGTATGCTCATCCCAATCAATCCGTTGTGCTTCGGCCAACACAGCACGCACCGGCGCCCCATCGGCACCGCCGATACGCAACGGAGCCGCCATCAGCAAGTAGGTAACCCCTGCGCGCGTGCGCGATAAATCCAAGCCCTCTAATAACACCATACCCGAACCCAACAACTGCCGGTGTACCTCTTCCGCATACATCGGCGGTGCGACCGAGGGTGATTCCACGCCCAACAACTTGACGCCGGCACCCGACAGCACAAACGCGGCACTGGGTGTCAACTGAATATCGCCTTTGAACAGCACGCGTTGGCGCAAGTACGGCAACAGTTCTTCTGCCGCATCACCCAGCAACACGCCGTTATATTCCAGCACCACACATTCACCAATGCACGACTCCAACGGTACTTTATCAATGCCGTCGCCCTCCGGGAAGCAGTGCTTAGGGGCATCCATGTGGGTGCCGTTGTGTAAACACGCCGTCAATGCCGATGTGTTGAACGCATCACCGGCTTTCATACTGGTGAGTTTTGTCAGTTCCGGTGCCGGGTCGCCCGGATACACCGGTGCACGCATCAATTCACGCGTAATATCTATCAATTCCATCGTCACACCTCCACTATCCCATCGGAAACCACGGTCAAGACGCCGTCATTGTTCTAATTATAACATAGATGTTTATTCCTTTCAATTGAAAACCGTTTGATTTTTATCAAGATATTTAAGAGCAACGAATTACAAACTCGTTGCTCTCAATTTCTGGTTAAATTAGCAGAATTCGACAAAGACGTTTATTCAGCGAGAACTTCCTTGAGGACACGAATCGCCTGCGTGAGCACCGGAAACGGAATGTTCAGCGCGGGCAGAAGTCTGACTTTGTTTTTTGCCGTAAGACAAAGCACACCCTTTTTCATACAGCTGTTCACGATTTCGGAAGCCGGTTTTTCGGTTTCAATGCCTATCATAAGCCCCATTCCCGAAATGCTTTTGACACCTTTGCTTCCACTGAGGGAATCGAAAATAAATTGGCTTTTCTTTTTTACCTCATCCAGAAGCGCATCATCAATTCTTTCCAGAATGCTGATGGCTCCTGCACAGCATACGGGGTTTCCTCCGAAAGTCGAGCCGTGGTCACCAAATCCCAACACATTTTCCACTTTATCCCCCAGCAGACAGGCCCCCAAGGGAAGACCTCCACCAATACCCTTTGCCGTTGAAACAATGTCGGGCTTAATATGGTAGTTCATATAAGCGTACAATTCACCGGTTCTGCCGTTGCCCGTTTGTACTTCGTCAACGACCAGTAGAATGTCTTCTTCTTTGCATAGGTCTGAAATGGAGTTCACATAGTCAAAGGATAGAGGGTTCACTCCCCCCTCGCCTTGAACGCATTCGAACATAATGGCCGCAATTTTATTGTCTTTGACAATGTTTTTCAGCGTTTCCACATCTCCTGCCGGCGTGTGGATAAATCCCGGAGTCAACGGTTGAAACAACTCGTGATAATGCGCCTGCCCGGTGGCGGCAAGCGTTGTTACTGTTCTTCCGTGGAAACTGTTTTCCAGTGTAACGATGGTATAACAATCTGTTCCTTTTTTCTCGGCAGCGTATTTTCTGGCAACTTTTATGGCACATTCGTTGGCTTCTGCTCCGGAATTTGAAAAAAACACCTTTTTCATTCCCGTTTTTTCGCAAAGCATTTTCGCAAGCAACGCACTTGGTTCTGTATAATACAAATTGGAAGTGTGTTGCAACTTGTTCAGTTGATTGGTGACAGCGCTTATCCAGTTATCGTCGGCTATTCCAAAACTTGTCACTGCGATTCCCGAACCGAGGTCGAGATATTCTTTTCCGTCTGTGTCAACAACAATGGAGCCTTTACCCGAAATCAGTTCCACGGGAAAACGGGCATAGGTATTCGCGACATATTGCTTGTCTGTTTCTGTTATAACGCTCATTGTTTCTCCCTTTCAGATATACCGTATCCTCAGTCACCGACGACCATGGTACCGGCGCCTTCGTCCGTAAGAATCTCCATCAAAATGGAATGAGGCACTCTTCCGTCCATAATGATAACCTTATTCACGCCCTTGTGAATGGCTTCGACACAGCACTCAACCTTGGGAATCATACCGCCGGAGAACACGCCTTCTTCTTGAAGCTTGGCAGCCTCCGAGACTGTCATTTCAGGAATCAGCGTTGTCGGGTCATCTTTGGACTTGAGTATCCCCGCAATATCGGTCATCATAATCAGTCTTTCTGCCCCAAGAGCACCGGCAATGTGTGCCGCGGCCGTATCCCCGTTAATGTTGTAGGCATTGCCATCCTTATCGCAGCCTACCGTGGAAACAACGGGGATATACCCCTTTTCGAGAAGGTCGGTTATCGGCTCTATGTTAATATTCACGATTTTGCCCACGTAGCCAAGACGTTCATCCTTCATGACAGCCTCGATGAGTCTGCCATCCATGCCGGAAATGCCCATGGCTGTTCCGCCTTTGGTTTCCAGCAAGTTTACCAAGGTCTTGTTGACTTTACCCGTCAGAACCATTTGTACAATATCTACCGTTTCCTTATCGGTTACACGGAGACCGTCCATAAACACCGGTTTCTTCCCCAGTTTTTCCATGGTATCACTGATTTCGGGGCCGCCGCCGTGAACCAGAACGATTTTAACACCGATAAGCGACAAAAGCACAATGTCTTCCATCACCTGCATTTTAAGCTGTTCGTTTATCATCGCATTCCCGCCGTATTTTACGACAACAATCTTGCCATTATATTGCTTGATATATGGCAGAGCTTGTGTCAGCACCTCTGCCCGTTCTGCATTGGAAAATGTATTATTCATAAGATAATCCTTTCAGCTGACGCATTTTTCTGAATTACGTTCGATAATCTCCGTTAATCTTTACGTAATCATACGTAAGGTCACAGCCCCAAGCAACCGCTGAGCCATCACCGTCTCCGACGGATACGAGAATTTCGATTTCCTTTTCAAGCAAAATTTCTTTTGCCCTTTCTTCCGAAAAATCGACACCTGCTCCGTTTTTGCAGACAGCAATTTCCCCTTTTACGGATTGGAATGAAACATCTACCTTGGTAACATCGACATCAGCACCACTATATCCAATCGCACAGAGAACACGTCCCCAGTTGGCATCGGCACCAAACATCGCCGCTTTCAAAAGGCTGGAACAGATAACGCTTTTGGCGACCGTTTGGGCGGTTGCCATATCCTTCGCACCGCTCACTTTGCACTCAAGGAGCTTTGTTGCCCCTTCGCCGTCTCCGGCAATCATTCTGCAAAGATAGACGGTTACCGAATTGAGCGCCTTCATAAATGTTGCAAAATCCGAGTTTTCGGCTGTGATTTCTTGGTTTCCTGCCATACCGTTTGCAAGAACCGTTACCATATCGTTAGTAGAGGTAT
>JAZSOY010000168.1:0-2351 GCA_045537155.1 Acutalibacteraceae bacterium | reverse complement strand
TACACCCGTATCTCCAACCCGACGGTGGATGCGGTCGAACAAAAAATTGCGGCACTGGAAGGCGGCGTGGGGGCGATGTGCACCTCGTCCGGTCAGGCGGCAAGCCTGATGGCGGTGTTAAACATTACCTCTTCCGGTCAGAACTTTGTCAGCTTGGCGACCATTTACGGTGGTACTACCAATCTGTTTGCCGTCACGATGAAGCGGATGGGTATTGAGGTGCGGTTTGCGACACCGGATATGACAGATGCCCAGTTAGATGCGTTGTTTGATGAGAACACGCGGTTGGTATTCGGCGAAACCATTGCCAATCCAGCATTGCAGATTTTGGATATCGAGCGGTATGCGGCGTTAGCCCACCGTCACGGGGTGCCGTTGGTGGTGGATAATACGTTTGCTACACCGATTTTGTGCCGTCCGTTTACCTTCGGCGCGGATATTGTCACACACTCCACTACCAAATATATGGACGGCCACGCTTCGGTTGTGGGCGGCGTCATTGTGGACAGCGGCAATTTCGATTGGACGGCATCCGGCAAATATCCGGAACTAACCGAGCCGGATGACTCCTATCATGGTGTGGTATATACGGAGCAGTTTGGCAAAGCGGCATACATCACCAAGGCGCGCACGCAACTGATGCGTGACTTGGGTTCCACCCCGCAACCCTTGGCGGCGTTTATTTTGAATCTGGGATTGGAAACATTGGCATTGCGGATGGAACGCCATTGTTCTAATGCCAAAACGGTTGCCGAGTATTTGGAGAAGAACGACAAGATTTCGTGGGTGAATTGTCCGGCGTTGCCGACCTCCGACCAATATGCTTTAGCGCAAAAATATCTGCCCAACGGTTGTTGCGGTGTCATTTCTTTTGGTATTCGCGGCGGTAGAGAAGCGGCCGTGCGGTTTATGAATGCACTGAAACTGGCTGCTGTGGTGGTACACGTTGCGGATGCGCGCACGTGTGTATTGCATCCGGCGAGCACCACGCATCGCCAACTGACCGATGAGCAGTTGGTAGCCGGCGGTATCTCGCCTGACCTCATTCGCTTGTCGGTGGGCATTGAAGACGTAGCCGACATTCTGGCGGATATTGAACAAGCGTTGGCTCAAATCTAAGGGGGTTCGCGTCCATGCCGATTAAAATTCCCAATCAATTACCGGCAACACAAACCTTAACCAATGAAAATATTTTTGTCATCACGGAAACACGTGCACTCACACAGGATATCCGCCCGTTGAAGATTTTGTTGCTCAATTTAATGCCGAAGAAGATTGTTACCGAAACGCAGTTAGCGCGGCTGTTGGGTAATACACCGTTGCAGGTGGAATTGGATTTGATTCACACACGGACACACAAATCTCGTCATACGCCGGCGGACCACCTCTTGACTTTCTATAAAACCTTTGATGATGTCAAACACTTAAAATACGACGGTATGATTATCACCGGCGCACCGGTTGAGCAAATGCCGTTTGAGCAGGTGGAGTATTGGCAGGAATTGTGTGAAATCTTTGAGTGGAGCAAAACCAATGTCACCAGCACACTGCACATTTGTTGGGGAGCACAAGCCGGTTTGTACTACCATTATGGAATAGACAAACAACCGTTGGACACCAAACTGTTTGGTGTGTTTCCCCATCGTGTCGAGCGTCACTCGTCGATTTTGTTCCGCGGATTTGACGATGTATTTATGATTCCGCATTCTCGCCACACAACGATACGCCGTAGCGACGTTGAAGCGGTCAAGGAACTGAAAATTTTGGCATCGTCTGAAGAAGCCGGCGTGTATGCTATCTCTACGGACCGTGGTAAACAAATTTACCTAACCGGTCACGCAGAATACGATGCCGGGACCCTGCGCGAGGAATACGAACGGGATGTGAATGCCGGTTTATCGGTTGGGATACCGTGCCGGTATTTTGCCAACGACGACCCCACCGCCGAACCGATAGTCACGTGGCGTGGTCACGCACACTTGTTGTTTTCCAACTGGTTGAATTATTTTGTTTACCAGACGACGCCCTATGACCTGCGGGAGATTCGTTAACAGGCATAAAAAAGCCATTCACTGTCAGAACAGTGAATGGCTTTTCTGCTTTGTTTGTCGTTAAATCCAGTTGTCTTCGGGGAACTCGGTAGGGGGGACTTCCAACAATTGCGGTTTTTTAAGTAAACGCCGGAACATACGGAAGGATTCCGCATAATATTGGCCGTCACAGATACGTTCATCCAACACCAACTTAATGCGAATGACGCGCTTAACCGATACCGAACCGTCGGATTCCACTACGGCGGAACGACGTTTTTTGCCGATGGCGATAAACACCGAGGTCGTACCGAAATTGTA
>JAZSOY010000184.1:0-7758 GCA_045537155.1 Acutalibacteraceae bacterium | reverse complement strand
GGCCCTTTTGTTCTGTTCGATTTTCGGATTACCGGTATCCACCACGCACGCAAAAACCATGGCGATTATGGGCGTTGGCGCTGTAAGAAGCATTAAGGCTATCCATTTTGATGTCGTCAAAGAAATGTGCTTAACCTGGGTGTTAACCTTTCCCGGTTGCGGTTTGATTGGATTTTTGATGACCAAATTGTTCATCTGGATTTTTTAAGACAACAATAAAAATACATCCCAACTGCGTAGGCAATCGGGATGCATTTTCTGAAACAAATACGCGACGGTGAGATTATATCTCCAGCAGTGCCACATGCGGGCAGTGGTCCGATGCGACAACACACGGAATATCCGCGCTCTTGACTTGGATATCGTGGCTGGTAAAGATATAGTCAATCTTTACTCTCGGGCCGGTGGATGGAAAACTAAACGTTTCTTTCGCGAATAGCTCTGCTGTATCAAACAGTTTTTCACGAATCGGCAACAATAGTTCGTTGTCGGGTTTCAAGTTAAAATCACCCATCAGCACGGTTTTTTCAGCGGGCAAATGACGAATAACGGCGTTCACGGCATTTTCTGCCTCATCCGGATTCAAACCAAAATGCGAAACCATCACCGTCAAGATAGTACCCTTCACATCAATTTCCGCCACAATCAAACAACGGTCCTCGTAATACCCGTTGTATTTATGCTCAACCGGTTGCGGAATCGGGATTTTCTTGACCGACACAATCGGGTATTTGGAAATCAGCGCATTCCCATACGGGTCGCCCTCATCCAAGGTAATGGTCTGCCCGAAATAATAATAGGAATATCCCAGTTTTTCCGCAAGAATTTTTGCCTGAGCGACAAAGTTTTCCGTAAGCCCCTCATCGTAGACTTCGTTCAGACCGATAATTTCTGCTCCGTTGTCTTTGATAACGGCGGCAATGGCATCAAAATCAATATAATTGCCTTCGTAACGCACATTCCGACAATGCGCAATGTTATAGGACATCACTTTCAGTTCCATCGTTTACACTCCCTAACCAATAATGAGATAAATAAAGTAATCTGCGTGCATTATATCACTATCAGTTCAAATTTGCAACCCAAAACATCCAAATTTTGGGATAAAAAACACGTCTTTATCTACAAAAACTTCCCTGTTCTTTTGCAAATATCATAAAGTGAATCACCCTTGCAAATTTGCTTCCGTTTGCAAGGGTGATTTTTCAACTAATTACCGCCGGGGCCATCTCTGCGTTCGCGCGTATCGTGAACATCAATTTTTCCAATGATATCTCCCGGCTTAATATGCTTTTTATCTTTTTTTGCTTCAGGCTCAGGTCTTTTCTCGATTGTTTTATCATCGTTCATAGCAATATACTCCTTTTGTCTTTATGGATAATGGCATTCAAATCATTGGTAGGCGGCATACAACGATGACCTTTGCATACATAGTATGTCGTCCTTTCATTTTGAAGCGCATATTCTTTGGTCGGTTTGTTCAAAAAAACAATTACCGCATCCGAAGGCAACGCCAACAATATACTTTGTGTGTCCACTCTATTATCCGCTACGATAGTGACTTTCATGGGAGGCTCTTCATATTCCAGCAGCGCCAATAAAAACATGGCATGGTTAGTTGGATACGAATGGGCCTCGGCAGCAATAAAATCCAATTGCTGTTCTGCCAAAGACTGATACTGATTGTCGGAAGTCAAAAGATACAGTTTGACAAAATCATAGGCCATCAATGCATTCCCGCTTGGAATGGCGCCGTCGTAACTCTCTTTGGGCCGCAGTATGAGTTCTTCACTTCGATTGCCATACAGATAATACCCACCCATTTTATCACTAAAATCACTGACGACCTTATCGCACATTTCCTTCGCGCGGTTGAGATAATCCCCATCCAAAGTTGCGCGATATAAATACAGTTGTGCAAAAATAAAACTTGCATAATCGTCCAGAAACCCGTTCACGCCACGTTTTCCCTCTCTGAAACTGACAAACAGCGTATTCTTTTCACAGAGATGCGTTCGTACATATTCGTCGGCTTTTAACGCCGCGTTCAGATATATCTCATGGTCGCTTGCAAGATATAATTCGCACATGGCAGCTATCATCAATGAATTCCACGCTGTTAAAATTTTGTCATCCAAATGCAGTGAATATCGTTTTTTTCTGAATTGCTGAAGCTTTGGTAAAAAGATTTCAAAAGATTGATTGTTAGGGTTACTTGTTAGCAAATTCGGAATACTTTTGCCTTCGAAATTTCCTTTGTCAGTGATATCAAACTGTTGATTGAATTTTTCTCCGTCGATATCACCTAAAACTTCGATAATTTCAGCAGGAGTAAATACATAATATTTTCCCTCTTCCCCCTCGCTGTCGGCGTCCTGTGCACTGAAAAATCCGCCGTCTTTTGATGTCATCTCGCGCAAAATATACTCCGCCGTTTTCTCGGCAATTTCAAGATATAGACTGTTTTGTGTTACTGAATATGCTTTGCAGTAAGCGAGTATCAGCAAGGCATTGTCGTACAGCATTTTTTCAAAATGCGGAATAAGAAACTGTTTATCGGTGGAATATCGGCAAAAGCCAAACCCGATATGGTCAAACATACCGCCGCGATACATTTGTAACAGGGTGTTCTCGGCCATTGACAAACATTTTTGGTCCTTATATCGTTCATAATAAGAAAGCAAAAACAAAAGATTGTGCGGTGTTGGAAACTTAGGGGCACGACCGAAACCGCCATGTTTTTCATCATAAATCTTACGGTATACCGACACGGCATGGTGCGTTAACTGTCTGTCTGTGTTATCCGTATACGCTTCGTTTTTATGCAAATGGTTTATGATTTTCTCTGCTTGCTCCATTAACGAAGTTCTATCCCTTTTCCAAGCCTCGTTAATAGCCAAAAGCAACTCTTTGAACCCTATCATTCCACCGCGGGAAGTCTTGGGAAAATACGTTCCTGCAAAAAACGGTTTTTGGTCTGCCGTCATAAAAATACTCGTAGGCCAACCGCCGCTTCCCATAAACGCCTGACATACCAACATATACACGCTGTCAATATCGGGGCGCTCTTCCTTGTCAACCTTGATAGAAATAAAATTGCGGTTTAAGATATCCGCTATCTCATCATCTTCAAAACTTTCATGGGCTAACACATGGCACCAATGGCAGGCACTGTAACCAATACTCAAAAATATGGGTTTGTCTTCCTTTTTGGCACGCTCAAATGCTTCGGCACACCAAGGATACCAATCCACCGGATTCTCTTTGTGTTGTAAGAGATAGGGGCTGGTTTCATATTGCAAACGGTTACTCAAACCACTACCCCCTTTGTTACAATTCCGGGTGTTCGGACAGCACTTTGAGGCGATTCCAACGTCGGTCGACTTCCTGTTGGATGCGGTCAAGTATCTCACTGTGTTTTTCTTCACATAAATGCTTGGTTCTACCCATCATCTTAAGCCAATCCGCCACGGGAATTTTTTTGTTCTTTGCTTCCGGGTCAAAAGAAAGTGTTGTATGCCCCTGTTCCACCTCGTAGAGTGGAAAGTAACAACTGTTTACAGCAGCGGAAATAACCTTGCGTTCGGTATTTGGCTTATCACCCCAGTTAAGCGGACAGGCCGATAAACACTTGATATACGCCGTTCCGTAATGTTTCGCATAGTACTGGGCTTTCGCCGCCTTTTTTATAAAATCATTAGGTTCACTCTCAGCAGCAGTCGCCACATAAGGCATACCCGTAGCCGCCATAATGCGTGGCATATCCTTATTAAAGAAGTTCTTGCCCCATTGTTTTTCTCCCAGATGCGACGTGGCGCTTTTCGCCCCCATCGGTGTGGAATAGGACAACTGATAACCCGTGTTCATATAACCGCCGTTGTCGTATTCAAAAAGGATGACAGGGTCGTTTCGCAGAGCCGTGCCGAGCGCCGAGCCCATACCGATATCCATACCACCGTCACCGCTGACCATAATAAAGGTAATATCCCCCAGCGGAAGCTCACCACGCTCCTGCATCTTATGGTACATTGTAGAAAGTCCCGCTAGTGTTGCGGCACCGTTTTGAAACAGATTGTGCACATAAGGAACCTTAAATGCCGTCTTTGGATAACTGGTTGTGACCACCATACCGCATCCGGTTTGAAACAGCAATACAACGTTGCCTTCGATTCCTCTAAGCAGCAGATTAACATTGACGGGTATGCCGCAACCGGGGCAAGCGCCGTGACCGGGAGCAAGACGCTTAGGTCTTGCGGTGGTCTCACGAACGGTGGCGCCTTTTACGGTTATCCCCCCATTGTCTTCAACACACGAGATAAGAGTGGGAGATTCGCTATCAGTAACAGCCTCAAAGTACGGTTTGGGTTGGAAATCACTTTGCCCGGGATAAACACCCACATAATCAAAATCGGGTACATTGTCCTTATAACAAGACTCAAACAGCTCGATAGCATCCTCTTCAAAGAAATCGCGTCCACCAAGACCGTATATACGGCTAATCACCCGAGGAGTCAGCCCCTTTTGCTGTAAAGCGGCGCGTATCTCCAGCGACAGATTGCCGCCTCCTGCCCCATAACTGTCTTGACGGTCGGCTATGAGGATGGTAGTTGCGTTTTTACACAAGTCGGCGATTTGTGCTGCAGGGAACGGTCTTAGTACGCCGACCGTAAACACGCCCACCTTTTTTCCCTGGTTTCTGAGTTTATCAACTGCCGCTTTCGCCGTCAGATATGCCGAACCTAACACAAACAGCAGCACTTCCGCATCATCGGACTGATACGATTTCACTGCGGATAATTTTCTTTCGGATAATTGCTCGTACGCCTCAAACACCTGCGGAATTGTCGTGCGCGCCTTTTCCATCGCCAAATGAAGTTGATATTTATTGTTCATTAAATCGGGCTCGTTCATATAGGAACCGATAGTAACAGGATTTTCGGGATTGAGAGACGTATTGTCCGTATGGATAGGACCAATAAATTGTTGTACCGTTTCATCGTCGGAAAAGACATAGCAGTTTCGTTTTTGGTGACTCGTAAAGAAACCGTCAAATGCCACGATAACCGGAAGTTTTAATAACTCGGCAATTTTAATTGCACAGATATTGCAGTCGTACACCTCCTGCGGTGAATCAGCAAACAAAATAACCCAACCCGTATTGAGAGTATACATAATATCGCTGTGGTCCCCTTTTATCGAGAGAGGCCCCGATACGGTACGGCAGGCAACATTAAGCACCATGGGAAGACGTGTACCCGATTGCACGGGCAGTTGTTCCAAGGCGTATAAAAGCCCGTTAGCAGAGGTGGCGTTAAACACTCTGCCGCCGCCTGTAGAAGCACCATAGCAGATACCTGCGGCGCTGTGTTCCCCCTCGGCAGGCATTAAAGCGATTGTATGCTCGCCATCGGCGCCCATTTGGTCTAAATATTCTGCAATCTGTGTAGACGGCGTTATGGGATAATACCCCATAACGTGATAATTTATCTGTTTTGCGGCATAGGCAGCAAGTTCATTCCCGCTTTCAAATAACAGGGTCTGTTTTGTATTTTCCATTTTACATAAGCCCTCCGTCTACTCGCTTTTCATCTAAATAGGACTCTCCCGTTATCCAAGGGTCCGCGCCTGCAGGCTCGAAATCAAGACTGTCTGTTATCAAGTCTTTATTGCGTACAAACCATTGTTTATCGGGGTGCTCATTTTCTTTACCCGTTACTAATGCGCCCGTGGGACACACGTCAACACACCGTAAACATCCTTTGCAGTGATGGTAGTCCAGACCTCGATTCATCATCGTTGGCTTTCCGCGGTATTCTCCCGGTAAAAATTGGAATACCATATCCGGACAGGTGGTGTCACAAAGTCCGCAATGAATACATTTTTCGGGAAGAAAAAGCGGAATAAACCCCTCCCTAGAGGGTGACAAATCATTCGACACCGTGCTCCCAATGTGCGGATTGGCACCACCAAGCGGTGCGTTTTCATACCCCCATTTACTGCGAATTTCACGGTATTCTACCTTGGGGAAACGTCCATCCGGTTCAAATGTTCGGTTGGTTACGCTGTTATACCCTCGTTCTATACCTTCCAAGTTGCTCTCAAGCATAGCCGGATACTTTTTACCCAAGGTATCACATACCAATTCTTTTACGGCTTCGATAGGAATAAATCCCGATGCTTTTGCGATGGCACCGAGAATGACCATATTGATTCGACTTTTACTCTGCAGTGCCAAATCCAAAGCATTCACGCAATATATATTTCCCGCGTACAAATGCAGCTCTTCACGAATTTCCTCAGGCGTTGCATCGGTATTGACCACCAAAGTGCAATTCTCGTTGACACCTGCGGTTACAGGCATGGTTTTCGAAAGTGCATGATGAAACAGTACCAGAAGATGCGGTCGCTCGATGGGACTGTTATGAAGAATATCCCGCTCCGGCGCACTCCAACGTACATAAGATTTCACGGGTGAACCTCGCTTTTCAGAACCGTAGCTCGAAAAGGCGGCTGCATTGAGGCCCAAATACGCGGCACCCAGTTCACCAAGCAGTTTTCCGCAAAGATTCGCCCCCAAACCGCCGATACTTTCAAGCCGTATTTCATAACAACCGTTTTCATTTATCGCAGGCAGACGAACAAAATATGTTTGCCGCTGCTTAACAATTTCAGCTTTGTGTGCCATACTACTCTCCTTGTGATTTTCTGTTATTATTTGCACTCTATCTGCTCAATATGTGGAACGAGAAAGGTATAGAATTTCACGTAAGGAGATAAAATATAACTGAAAAAATTTTTGGAGGAAACACTATGAAACGTGAGGAAATGCCGGTAGGTTTCTCGATGGCGTTGGCGCAAAATCCCGAGGCTATGCAGAAGTTCGCCATGCTCAGCGAAGAAAAAAAGAGAGAAATAATCAACGGTACCCATTCCGTGAAATCAAGACAAGAAATGCACGAGTATGTTAATAGACTAAATAACAATTAAGGCCACAGAACATTCCTCTGTGGCCTTAATCCGATTATAATATCAATGCGGATAGATAAAAGAATTATCCTCATAATATCACTCTGTTATTTAATCTCTGTACCGCCCCATTCCACAACCGTAAATCCATTACGTTCCGGTGGCGTAAGTTCCTGCTCGGAAAGTTCCTCAAAGGAATCCGCCTTTTGCCACGCCATAAACACACGAATGAGTGTGTCCGGAGCAGGAGTAACATTGAGTTTTGCGGCATCGGTATAGATATCCGTCTGGAAAGAAATAATATTATACGGGTTTTGCTCCATCAAAGGCAACCAATACACGATAAACTCATTTGCTTCCCGACGGGTAAGACCAAGCTTCGCAAGTGCATCTTCAAGGAATTTTGCCGTATCCTTACCTTTAACACAGAATCCTTTAGAGAGGTCATACTGCGCGTAGGTTTCGCCCTCCCAGTAGAGATAGCTATATGTCTGTCCTTTAGCGTCGGTCAGCGTACCATCAGGAGCTGCTGTTACAGTCCAACCATTGTTATATGCAGGATAGGTGCAAGTCAGTTTGCCATCAAGAGTCAAATCAACAGACACTTGCGTTTCTTTTTCGGGATAGAGGTAGATAACCGGCTTATATGCCGCATTCGGATCCGGCTGCCAGTCGCTCGCTTCCACTACTGTGAAATCACACTCCACACGCTGATTTTCGTCATCGTAATAGACGTTGGAATAAGTTGCAGTTACTTGGTCGCCTACGCACCATTCATCCGACAATGTACCG
>JAZSOY010000085.1:0-4612 GCA_045537155.1 Acutalibacteraceae bacterium | reverse complement strand
GTTCTGTGAGCCAAGGAGTTGACTATAAAGCTTGTCTTCCTAAGACCCTTGGCCTCCGACTTCGCATTCGAATCACTTGATATCGGTTTACAACAAAATATATCATTGCTTTGTCGCGGTTGGAATATCCGCCCTTTGCTTCAAGGTGTGTCATTCCACTACCAAAGGCTTCGCTTAGAGCCTTGCAAATTTCGTCAGGCGTTTCGGTTATGATAATAGCACACTTTGCCCTGTCAACACCTTCCACGATAAAGTCGATGGTTTTCAATGCCGCCGCATAGGTGACGATAGAGTATAATGGTAATATCCAACTTTTAAGTACAAATCCGCAGATGATATACAACAAAACATTATATATCATTACGAAGGTGCCAACGGTAACACCCAGTTTTTTTGCAAATATTACAGCCATAACTTCGATGCCGTCCATAGCGCCGCCATATCGGATGGCAAGACCGCTGCCGATACCGGATATTACACCACCGAACAAAGCGCACAGTAAAAGGTCTGTTCCGGCAAGAGGGGAAGCGATACT
Source organism: Acutalibacteraceae bacterium (assembly GCA_045537155.1). GTDB lineage: Bacteria > Bacillota > Clostridia > Oscillospirales > Acutalibacteraceae > RGIG3009. The sequence continues at coordinate 4,077 of JAZSOY010000085.1, read as the reverse complement.
CACATCAATGGGAAACACATCGGTTATCAGCCAAGCAAAGAGGGAGTAGATGGCAACCGTATAAATGGCATATACCGTAAACAGCCATCCTTGTTTCTTTAGCCCAAATAAGAACAAAGGAATGTTTAGTATTAAAAGGAAAATCGAAAGTGTTAAATGTTCCGGCGTTATTTGGTCTAATAACATGGATGTTCCGGAGATGCCGCTGTCATACAATTTAACGGGTGTGAGAAATATGGTAATACCAAACGCATTTACCACTCCCGCTATGGTTAGCATCAGCAGGTTGACAATACGGATGTTATTTCGATGTTGTATCAAGTTCAGTTCCTCGCTTGTCATTTTATTAGCAATTCATTATACCATATATATGCTTTTATTTCCACTCAAATTTCAATTAAGTTAAAAAAGACAGTATAGCCAATTGACGATACTGTCTTCCTGACGCGTTTCTCGACCGGTTTCGGTATAACCGAAATCATAAAGCGACATACTAAGTACGGGGTGATACCAATGAATGAGAACGAGCTAAAGCGCGTAAGACGGCACAGTAAACCATACGAGGAAGAACAACCCGTTGAGGAAATCTATGCTGTTTTGGATAACGACTTGGCGTGCGCAAATCTGGAAAACGATATGACCGCCGCCGATTTACAGGATTTGTGAAGCGTATATAGAAGAACCCGTCCGGTCGGACGGGTTCTTCGTTGTTAGGAAATGCCTTGGGATTTTTTCCATTCTAAATAGTCATCGTAACACATCATTTTATCCAATATGGTGCCGTCTGCCTTAAATTCAATGATACGATTGGCCACCGTTTGTATGAACTGATGGTCATAGGAAGAGAACAGCACATTGCCTTTGAATTCAATCAAACCATCGTTCACGGCGGTGATGGATTCCAAATCCAAATGGTTGGTCGGCTGGTCCAACAACAATACATTCGCACCGAACATCATCATACGCGAGAGCATACACCGCACTTTCTCACCACCGGACAACACCTTGACCGGTTTCAAGACATCGTCGCCGGAGAACAACATTTTCCCCAAAAACCCACGCAGATACGTCTCGGTATTATCTGCCGAATATTGATTCAGCCATTGTAGCAGATTCAAGTTGCATTCATCAAAGAAAGCAGAATTATCTTTGGGGAAATACGATTGCGAAGTGGTACCTCCCCATTTGAAAGAGCCGGAATCTGCCGGAATTTCCTCCATAAGCACGCGGAATAACGCCGTGATTGCCAATTCGTTTTCGCCAACAAAAGCAATTTTATCCCCTTTATTCACACGGAATGATACGTGGTTGAGCACGGTCGCACCATCGTGCACCAACGATAAATCCTCCACGGCCAATATTTCCTTACCCGCCTCACGGTCCATGCTGAATCCGACAAACGGATAACGACGAGAGGAGGCCGGCATTTCTTCCACGGACAGTTTTTCAATGAGTTTTTTACGTGAGGTTGCTTGCCGTGATTTGGATTTGTTCGCCGAAAAGCGTTGAATAAAATTCTGTAATTCTCGAATTTTATCTTCTGCCTTTTTGTTTTGTTCGCGCATCAAACGTTGCATTAATAAACTGGAATCGTACCAGAAATCGTAGTTACCGACATAAATTTTGATTTTATTGTAATCCACGTCAACAATGTGCGTGCACACATTGTTGAGAAAATGGCGGTCGTGCGATACCACAATCACGGTGCCGATATAATCCATCAGGAAATCTTCCAGCCACGCAATCGAAGCAATATCCAGATGGTTGGTCGGCTCGTCAAGAAGAATAATATCCGGCTGACCGAATAATGCTTGTGCTAATAGCACTTTCACTTTTTCTTTATCGGCAAGGGCTGTCATCGGCTGATACAACATATCCGTGGACAAACCTAACCCCTGCAGAATCTGCCCTGCCTCGGTTTCCGCTTCCCAACCGTTGAGCTCGGCAAATTCACCCTCTAATTCCGAAGCCAGCACACCGTCTTCTTCGCTGAAATCTTCCTTGGCATACAAGGCGTCTTTTTGTTGAATGATTTCGTATAACCGCGGATTGCCCTGCAAAATGGTATCCAACACGGTGAACTCATCGTAGGCGTAGTGGTCTTGTTTCAGTACCGACATACGGTACTTTTTGTCAATAATTACCTCACCGGATGAGGGTTCTAAATCGCCCGATAAAATGCGCAAAAAAGTGGATTTACCGGCGCCGTTGGCACCGATAACGCCGTAGCAGTTGCCCGGTGTAAATAATAAATTGACGTGAGTAAACAAATTTTGCCCACTGAAATTGATACCCAAATCCGATACGGTAATCATAGGTTCCTCCGATTTTACACAAAAATTACCTGCCTATTCTACCATACTTTTTTTGGTGTTGCAAGACGCAAGCGGTATTCTCTTTCGGAATTTGTTGCAAAAAACGGCGTAAGGTGGCCGCGCGAGCGGTTTGAAATATCGAGGAGGTGTAAAACCAAGGGAAAAACAGCGGTAGTGCAAATAACCAACCGGCGTGGTCTAAATACAACGAGACTAAGACACCGATACGTCCTTTGGTGATGCGTCGGGACAACGATACGGCTTCCCGTAAACTGCCGGTATGGGATAATAAATAGGGAACGGCCACCAAACGACACAGTAAGAGTTCGGTTATTACCAAGCCGATGAGTAGCATCAATAATCCGCAACCGAGCATTGCCATAGAAAGAATATTGTCACTACGCGTAACCGCATTTTCTGCCAATAGATGGCTGTAAGCGAAAAGAAAAAGAGCCGGTAGGCAAAGCAGAGTGTTGAGAATCACGCGCCAACCCCACAACAGCAGACGCCAGCCGATTGTACGCTCATAGCCGTGCCGATAATAGCGAAACAACAGGCGAACAGATGCCGCACTGCTGTCAGCTGTTAGCGTTTCAAAGAAAAACGCACGACCGGCTTTTAAGGGGGAAATCATCAACACATCAATCAGCAAGGCGCAAAATAGCGGTAACCAATAGGCACCTTTTAACCACCAACCCAGCAATAACAAAATCAGTTCCGGCACCAGCAATATACCTTGTACGGCGATTGCCTCGTACCACCGACCTTGAAGATAGGAACGCGCCTTGGCACGCGTTACAAACGTCATCGCCCATCACCACCCGAAAGTAGTATGGGCGAATTTACACCGTTTATAGCGTACCTTTATGATGAAACAGGCGAAGCACCGCTTTACGCAAGAGGTCAAACGGAATCACAAGGGCTGACAATGTCATCACAAAACAGAGTTCTTTGAGCGTCAAGCCCGCAGTACGGAATAACGCCCCACCATAATAGATAAGAGCCAGTTGAACTACCGCAACCAGCGACAGAATCACAACAAAAGCCGGATTACGATGAAGGTGTGAAAACAAATTCATGCGGTGCGTGCGCGCGTTAAAACAGTTAAAAATGCCGGAAAAAATAAACAGAGCGAAAAATGCTGTCATCCAATAAAGCGGCAATATCTCGTAGCGAAAAGTATAGCGAAATGGTTCCCATTTCAAGAAAAATACACAAAGTAGAATCGTAAAGATACCGGTACACGTAATTTGATTGAGCATATATCGATTCAGCACCGGCTCATCCCGACGTTTCGGAGGTTCTTCCATATATTCCGGCAACGGCGGTTCACCGGCAAATGCCATACCGGCCAGCGTATCCATAATGATGTTAATCCACAACATTTGCATCACGGTTACCGGTGTTTCAATGCCCAGCAAAGGACCGAGTACGGATATACCGACAGCACACAAATTCATTGTCAGTTGAAAGATAATAAATTTGCGGATACTTTTGAATATCGTGCGACCATACAACACAGCCGAGGCAATCGACGCGAAATTGTCATTAAGAATAATGATATCTCCGGCTTGCTTAGCGACCTCCGTACCGCTTCCCATCGCAAATCCGACGTCGGCTTTCTTGAGTGCCGGTGCATCGTTGACACCATCACCGGTCATCCCGACGACACGTTGACATTCTTGAGAAAGACGTACTAAACGGCTTTTATCGGCGGGCAATGCACGCGATACCACGCGAAGATAGGGGAGCCGTCGTTTCA
>JAZSOY010000096.1:0-4256 GCA_045537155.1 Acutalibacteraceae bacterium | reverse complement strand
ATCTCAACCACGTGATTTCCGCCCTGCTCCTCGACAATATTAACATTATCCATGTCGCTAAACGCATACAGCGCCTGCGGCCACGCACCGCTCTCCATATCACCGTGAGCGATTTCCTGTCTGCCAATATCTCCACAAATCCACGCCGACAGGTCGTCGACCGAAAGGGTATATCCCGTATTTCCGTAGCTCAACAGGATAACACGGAAACTTGACGTGGCGTCCCGGGTGAAATTAACAACGCCTTCATACCACGTCCACTCGCTCTTATTGGCGCGCGTATAACCATAGTTAATGTCTGTAAGCCAATTGCCGCTGCTGTCCTGCAGTCGCACCATGATGTTCGCCGCGCTTGCCGCAGTAGAGGGCACACGGAAACGAATCACCGCTTTTTTTCCTGTCAGCCCACTGATTGTTTGGTTTAACGTAACATATTCGGATTTCACACCGCCGTTGCTGCTACCCTCACAATACAGAGGGAGGTATTTGTTACCCTGGGCATCGGTTTGCGTCGAAACCGCAGTACCAGATGCACCGTTCACGGCCGACGTACCCGTATGCACGACCCAACTATGCGCACCGGATTCGAAATCATCAAAGAAGATTTGTTGGTCAGCAACAAACGCCGCGCGCTGCACCGTCACGCTGCAAGTCACCGCCGGCAATCCGACCGCTTTAGCAGTAATCGTCGTCGTACCGGGGGCAACGGCAGTCACCACGCCGTCCACCACGGTGGCAATATCCGGTTCCGCGGATGTCCACGTGATTTCCGGCAACACCGCATCTTCCGGTATCACCGAGGCCACCAACGTATCGGTTTCCCCGATGGTAAGCGCCGTTTGGGTTTTATTCAACGAAATCCCCGACGCCGTGGGCGGAGGAGTAACGGTAATGGTGCACTCTTTTGTCACCAAACCGAGCGTAGCAGTGATTTTAGCCGTTCCTTCGGAAACGCCCGTCACCTGACCGTTCGTAACGGTCGCCACATCCTCGTCATCGGACGACCAGGTCATCTTATCAAGGCCGATGCCAACACCGGTCGGAGCAAATATCGGCGTCAACGTCGCCGTCTTGTCACGTCCCACACTCCACGTATCCGGGAACGTGAAACCTACTTGAGCAAAACTCAAGTTATCAATATCGGCAGCTGCTGCCGCGGCCGTCAGTTTGACAATAGAGCCGGTCTTCTTCCAGTCGTTTTTGGAGGTGATATACACCTGCACCCGATGCCACTCCGCCGAAGCCGCCGTTGAGCCGACAACTTCCACCGTCGCATTGGAGGCGCTGCTGGACGCAACGGTAATCGCACCGCCACGGGTGTCAAACGCCAGTTCGTATACACCGCCGTTTAACATCGGCAGCGCAAAATAGGCGCCCGAAGCGTTTTGGGGCACTGTCAGATAATGATTGTCATTATCGGCCGCATCAACACCAATGGCGCTGCCACTCAGTTTGGCGTGGTTGTGCATATAAGGATGCACAGAACTCGCCTCAAAGTCGCCACCGAACACTTGCTGTTCGCCGGCATCAAACACGGGCGCAGCAATCGTCGTGCTGTACTCCTCCGCATCCATCACAGTAATTGTAACATCGTCGATAGACAAATGGGTGTCAGCCGACTGGTAATCAAGAAGAAAAAGACAAATCGTACTCACCGTATCGACGTTGAACTTCAAATACAATTCATACCACATACCGGTGCTGGTCGCAGTCATGGAACCGGTATCAGCTGCGCCCGCATCAAGCCAACCCCCGGCTCCCAACTTCGATTTCAAGCGCGCATAAATTCTATACGTGCTGGCGGAAGTGGCAACGCGGAAACGAACAGCCGCGTATTTTCCCGTCATACCGGTCAACGGTTCGGCTAACGTAACCACCGGCGACTGAACACCACCGGCACCGGAACCCTCACTGGTCACGGTAAGGGTATGATTGCCGCTGGCCTCCGTGTTTGTCGGAGCAGCAGTATCTTTGTTGTCGCCTAGATACACGGTCCATCCGTGGTCTCCTTCAAAATCTTCCGTAAGCAGTACGGTTTCGCCCTCTGCCGCCGTCGGTAACACGATGCCGGTCAAGGCAACGGATACCAACAGTGTCAGCGACAAAACCAACGCTAACAGTCTGCGCATTTTCACCATAGTAACCTCTCTCCTTTGAAGAAATAATACATTCGAAACAATCGAAACGGGAAATGCCGATAAGGCATCCTCTCCCCCTTTTTAATAGGGAGAGGACACTCCTACGTGTTAATCATACCACCCTTATTTGGATTTTTCAAGACTTTTTTGTAGAATTTGCTAAAAATTTTCTTTACCCCGCCATACAGCGTTCTTAGTCACCCAACACCGTATCATAATAATCTTTTTTCAAAATCAAATCGGAATAGGTAAATTTCCGGCTTACCACCGCGGAAACGGTCTTCGCGTAATCTTCCGCCACCGTCACGCCCTCGTTGGGAGTGAAAGTGCGGCTACCGGCATCGTATCGGCCCTTGTCGGTAATCCAACTGCGGTTGGAGAAACACACCAGCGGTGCCGCATCGGACAAGAAATCGCGTCCCATCAGCAACCGCGAATCATAATCCAGTCCGAACAGATTACACAGCGTGGGCAACACATCCAGACTGTACACCGGTTCGTCCACCACGATACTTTCCAGTCCCTCGTGCCACAAAATCAAGGTGTTCTTGTATTTTTCGAACACCGAGGACGTGTCGTGTCCGGCGAGTTCGCTGTAGTAATCGGTTTCGTTGGCTTGTTGCAGGCCGTAGGGATAGTGGTCGGCGGTCAGCACGATGACGGTATCGTCGGCGATGCCTTTTTCCTGCAGCGTGGTTACCAGTTCTTTCAGCATCAAATCCAATTCGATTTGGCACGCCAGATACGCTTGCACCGCTTCGGAATACTCCAATGCGCTCACCGCATCGCGATGATACGCCGACATACTGTTGCCCATAAAGGTATACAGCATATGACCGCTGACGGTCAGATAATACGTGTGGAACGGTTGCTGATTCATATATTGTTCTTGGGTAGCAAGCGCCATCAAGTAGTCGGAATTCGGCCACCGCGTGGTGTATGTTTTGTTGGGATAATACAACGAATAATCCAACGTCATCCCGTTGCCGATACCGGTATATTGGTATCCCAGATTGGGATGCGACTTGTGCCGGCCATAGTAAGTATATGTATGGTTGTGGAACGCGTAGGTGTTGTACCCCTGCTTACGCAACTGGTTACCGAGTGAGAAATACATATTGCGCTCGGCGGAATATTCCATACTGTGCACACCGGTTGCCGGCATCAAGCCGAGCAGGCTGGTGTACTCGCCATCCGACGTCGACACACCCCAACCCGGCGTATAATAGTCGGTGCACTGAATCCCCTCGTGCGACAACTTGTACAGCGTCGGCGTCAGCGTTTCGCTCACCGCATAGGGTGAAAATCCTTCCGCAACGATAAAAATGAGGTTTTTTCCGGCAAATTTTCCGGTATATTGGTTCTGTTTCGTGGGCGGGACGGAGGCAAAATACTGATGCATTTTTTGGATGGTGCTATCGGTTTCTGCCGCGGCCAACGTTTCGAAATCCAAAGAGTCGATGACGTTGTCGTCGTAGACTACCGGCGTATCGTCCGGCGGTTCGGGGGTTTCATCCTCCGGCAACGACACCGGCGCATCCACATCGTCGTCCAATTGACCGCCGAACAGGAGGAATTTCATATCCAATCGTGCCGTCGTGAGCAGTCCGAATTTTTCCATCGACGCATCAACAGAAAATTGTTTGGTATACAGATAACCGGCGGCGGTATCCCCCTCTTGGAAACACAACGCCGTGCCCATAGTCACAAGGTGGCACACCACGGTCACGAGCAAAAGCGCACCTTTCAGCAGCCACGGCGCGCGCCGTGCCGGAAACCATTGCTTGCCGCGCACCGCATACAGAACCAGCGGAATCCACAAAGCCGCAATCGACAGTAGATTGCGCCATATTGCCAACAGCGTATCTTTCCAGAACTGTGCCACCTGCGCGGCGTTTTTAATCGAATATAAGATATAATAGGTATCAAACACACCATAATAAACGATTTGGGACGAAAACACGGCCGCCAATACGGTCAACAGCACCAACACCACGATACGGTTGACTTGGGCACGGAACAACGTGCACACCAAGCACATCACGCCGGCGGCAGCCACCGTAAAGCCGAGCATATACAGCAATCCCCCGCTAAAAAACGAGGGAATCGTCGCCAACC
>JAZSOY010000094.1:0-2319 GCA_045537155.1 Acutalibacteraceae bacterium | reverse complement strand
TATTATATAATTCTCGCCAAAATTTGTCAAGCACCGTTTGAAATCCGCAGAACGGTTTTTGGCAGGTGAAATCGACTGTTGTTTCACGTCTTACTCTCAGTGTTTGAAAATGCTATCCTCAAAAATGAGAATAGATTGTGTGAGTGTGTCAATCTCACAGTATCATTTGGTCATTTTTTCCTGCTTCACCTTATGGTCAATGACATGGCGAGAAGCCAGTTCTTTATGAATATCCTCCAGCGAAATCCCCATTTCAATCATAAGCACCATCACGTGATAAGCGAGGTCGGCAATTTCATAAACGGTTTCCTTTTTATCGTTATCCTTTGCGGCAATGATAACCTCGGTGCTTTCCTCGCCAACCTTTTTAAGAATTTTATCAATTCCCTTTTCAAAAAGATAGGTAGTGTAAGAACCCTCTTTCTTTTCGGTCTTTCGACTTTCAATCAGCTCCATCAGTCCCTTGTAAGAAAACTCGCTACGTTCTTCGCTTTGGAACACCGGATGATGGAAGCAAGAGGACGTGCCCTTGTGACAAGCAGGGCCATCCGGCTCCACTACCACAACCAAAGCATCGTTATCACAGTCGGCGGTTATGGAAACGATATGTTGATAATTTCCGCTGGTTTCACCTTTAAGCCACAATTCCTGACGCGAACGGCTGTAAAAACAGGTCAGTTCCTTTTCCATAGAAATTTTCAAGCTTTCTTCATTCATATAGGCCACTGTCAAAACCTTTTTGGTTATCGCATCCACAACCACGGCAGGAATCAGACCGTTTTCATCAAATTTTAGACTCTGAATATCCATCATAATTTACTCCTTAAAAACCACTGTTTCTGGTCGATATGTTATGGTGTATCATTTCGGCTTTAAGGTCAGAAATCCGAACCTCACCGAAATGAAAAATCGAAGCGGCAAGACCGGCATCCACCTTTGGCAAGGTTTGAAACAAGGTGATAAAATCTTCTATTTTACCCGCACCGCCCGATGCGATAACCGGTACATTAACTGCGTTACAAACCGCATCCAGCATTTCCAAGTCAAACCCTTGTTTTACGCCGTCGGTATCGATGGAGTTCACAACGACTTCACCTGCGCCGTTACCGACACAACGCTTTATCCATTCAATCGCTTCCATACCGGTATTTTCTCTGCCGCCCTTGGCGAATACGCGGAAAACACCGTCTACGCGTTTAATATCCGCCGATAACACGACACACTGGTCGCCGTAAAGCTTGGCAGCCTCATGGATAAGCGCGGGGTTTCGTATGGCACCTGAATTCACGCTCACTTTATCGGCACCGCATTTCAAAACGCGGTCAAAATCGGCAACGGTGTTAATACCGCCGCCAACCGTTAACGGAATAAACACTTCCTTTGCCGTTTGGGTTAGTATTTCGGTGAACAGTTTTCTGCCATCGCTGGAAGCGGTAATATCATAAAACACCAGTTCATCCGCACCACATTCGCTATAGAATTTTGCCAGTTGTACAGGAGAAGACACATCCCGTAACCCTGCGAAATTTACACCCTTGACAACCCGCCCGTCTTTCACGTCGAGGCAAGGTATTATCCTTTTTGTTATCATTGAGCCACCTCAATCGCTTCTTTCAGATTAACGGCACCTGTGTAATATGCCTTTCCGACGATGGCTCCATGCAGTTTTAATTCCGCCAGTTTTTGAATATCCTCTATGCCGGAAACACCGCCCGAAGCAATGATATTCAAACGAAATCGATGGGAAAGTTCGCGATACAACGAATGGTTCGTGCCCTGCATGGCGCCGTCTTTTGAAATATCGGTGCAAATAACCGTTTTGACACCGATGGTTTGCATTGCTTCACAGAATGTAAAAGCATCTATGTTAGAAGTTTCGGTCCAACCCTTGATGGCAACAAGGCCATCTTTGATATCAATACCCACCGCTATTTTTTCGCCGTACTTTTGGACAGCCGCCTCAACGAATCCTTCATTCGTCACCGCAGCGGTTCCCAATATAACACGGTCAACACCGGCTGAAATATAGCGGTCAATCACCTCCATTGAACGTATCCCACCGCCTATCTCACAAAAAAGTCCGGTTGTTGCCTTTATTCTAATAACCGTTTCAAGGTTAGGCGTTTCGCCGGTTTTAGCGCCTTCCAAATCCACAAGATGTATATGGGTGGCGCCGCTATTCAAAAAATCAAGTGCCACTTCTTCGGGGTTTTCGTTATAAATCGTCATTTGAGCATAATCACCCTTGAAAAGCCGCACGGCTTTGCCCGAAAAAATATCGATTGCCGGATAGATTACCATATCGTGTTCTCCTTCATT
>JAZSOY010000016.1:0-3205 GCA_045537155.1 Acutalibacteraceae bacterium | reverse complement strand
CGCCCGGTTTAAAATCGGACTTGCTCGACGGAAAAACCGACCGTTGCCAGGTCGCAACCTCCCGTGTCATCGCATGTTGTGCAGTCCCACACAACCGTGAAAAGGGCGCAAAATACCCCACTTTCCATAATCGTGCCTTGCTATTTTACAGCAAGCAGACGCAAAAGTCAAGCGTTTTTGCAAATTTATTTCAACTATTTTTTCAGTATTTTTTCGCCTTTTTTGCGGTTTTTTATCAAAAACACGCCAACCATCAAAATGTATGCCCAGCAAATGCCACGGGGCATCCGCGTATCGAAATTACGCGGATGCCCCGTTTATTTATCCTTTAATTAATAGAGAGTTGTGATAACAAGACATCCAGCGCTTCGCAGTAGCCGGCGAAACCTTTGCCGCATACCGTGGCAAGGCACACCGGGCTGATGAACGAATGTTGCCGAAACGCGTCGCGGCTGTGAATATCCGAAAGGTGTACCTCAACCGTGGGAATCGCCACCGCTTTCAGCGCATCCAAAATCGCTACACTGGTATGCGTGTACGCCGCCGGATTGATGACAATGCCATCCACCTTATCAAAATAGGCTTGCTGAATCGCATCGACAATCGCGCCCTCATGATTGGATTGAAAAAACGACACCGCCACGCCGCGTGCGGCGGCGTGTTCCGTCACCAACGCGGTCAATGCCTCGTAGGTTTGTGACCCGTAAATCTCCGGCTCACGAATCCCCAACATATTTAAGTTCGGGCCGTTGATGACCAAAATCGTCATGACAACACCTCCATTACTCGTTGACACGTTTCGCTGGCGGTGGGGTGTACCGCCACGGTAACATCCGCCATCTCACGATACAACGGCAACCGCTGTTCATACATTGCCTGCAATGCGGCACCGCCTTGTGAAAGCGGACGGCCTTGGGTGGACAAATCCGCTAACGGACGTTCTAAAAATACCACCGTGCCGTTTTGCCGCAGAGCATGACGGTTAATCTCCCGCAATATCGCCCCGCCACCGGTGGCAATCACTTGACCGAGTTGCTTGCCGGTCGATTCAACGGCTTGCTGTTCATAATCGCGGAACGCCGTTTCCCCCTGCTCCGCTATCAGCGTCGGAATCGACATTCCGGCCATCTGCTCTACCACCGCATCGGTGTCGGTAAACGTCTTGTTTAACCGCGCGGCCAACAACCGCCCCACCGTACTTTTCCCGCAACCCGGCATACCGACCAACACCACGTTGCGGAACCGTTGTTCCATTGACCGTACCGTGCTGTCTACCACCGCGTCGTCGATGGTACTGTCAAAAAAGAGTTCCGATGCACGGCGTCCTTGCGCTACCAACATTGCCATCCCATTGACCGCCGGAATCCCCTGTCGTTCGGCATCCAACAGTAATTGCGTTTTCAGCGGATTATACACAATGTCCACCACCGCTTCACACGCCGGAAACTGTGTCACATCCAACGGCGCTTGCAGGTTGTGCGGAAACATCCCCACCGGTGTGGTGTTCACCAACACCTCGGCGTCCGTATGCCGGTGGAGGTTCGCGTAGTTGTTCTCGCCCGAACGCGAAATCACCACCACGTCGCGTGCCGCCATATCGCGCAACACACAACACGCCGTCACCGAGGAGCCTCCACTGCCGAGCACCAACACCTTGCGCCCGGCGATGACAATACCATTGCTTTCTAACAAATACCGAAACCCGTCATAGTCGGTGTTATAGCCACGCACCGTATCGTCGTCAAACCGAATGGTGTTGACACTGCCGATGCGTGTCGCCGTATCATCTAACTCGTCGCAAAAGGCGAGCACGTCTTTCTTGTACGGAATGGTAACGTTGATAGCGCGAAACGGCGCCGACTCAAAGAAAGCCGCCAATTCGTCACGCTCTTTTTCAATCAACGTGTAAGAATAATCCCCGAAATATCCGTGAATTTGCGGCGACAAACTGTGTCCCAGCCGTTCACCCAACAAGCCAAACCGTTCCATCACATAACCTCAATGTAGCTGCCGAGATATTGGAATTTGTCTGCCTCTGCCTGCAACTGCGACAACAGATTTTCGAACGCCTCGGAATACACCGATACATCGATGTCAAAATAGAACATAAATTCAAAGTCGCGACCGGGTATCGGGCGGCTCTCCAATTTTAACAAATTAATTCCCAAAGAATAGAACTTAGACAAAATGCTGTGCAAGGCACCCGGTTTGTGCGGCAAAACCAACATCAAACTGGTACGGTGTGCACCGGGATAGATTTCCAGCGGCTTAGAAATACAGATAAACCGCGTGTAGTTGTTGTCCACATTGGTCAACGAATCATTAAGGATGTTCAAGTCGTACAAAGACGCACACGACTCCGAAGAAATCGCCGCCACGTCATGGCGACCACTCTCTGCCACGGCTTTGGCGGCCATCGCGGTGTTTTCACACACATTGATGTGTACATTCGGCAACGTCTGCAAAAATGCACTGCATTGCTGAATCGCCTGCTCATGAGAGTAGATTTCGCGCACCGCTTCTATGTTGGTACCTTTGGGTGCCAACAACACGTGCGAAATATGCAAGCGTGTGCTACGCACAATATGAAACTTGTATTTGAGCATCAAGTCATAAATCTGGTTAACCGAACCGGCAGAACTGTTTTCCAGCGGCAACACGCCATACCGGCATAGGCCCTTATCTACGGCGTTGAACACACCCTCAAAACTATTCATATACATAATGTTCGCCGCAGAAAACATCTTATCACACGCGAGTTGTGAATAGGCGCCCTCCACCCCTTGGCAGGCGACAAAGGCGCGCTCGGGAAACACCGGTGCCGTATCCCGAATGCCGGCACGAATATTCTCAAGCAACGCACCGTCAAATCCCAACCGATGATTTTGATACGAGCGACTGAGGCTCAAAATTAAATTATACAGCACGCGCGTCTGTGATTCCAGTTCGTCACCGGCGAGTTCCGACACACGCTCCAGCAACTGTCGCTCGCGTTTGGGGTCGAGCACCGCGCGTCCGTTTTCGCGTTTACACTCAGCGACCTGTGCCGACACCCCCATACGCTTAACGAACAAGCGTACCAATTCTTCATCAATCGCGTCGATTTCCTGACGCAGTTCTTCCATTGCCATGTTCTATCCCTCACTATCACACAAAATAATCACACAACGCCACTGCCACGGCGGCCTCCACAAGTCGGATCGTA
>JAZSOY010000007.1:0-4640 GCA_045537155.1 Acutalibacteraceae bacterium | reverse complement strand
TGGGTGCCGACGATTACATTACCAAACCGTTTAGTCCATCGGAACTGCTGGCGCGTGTCGATGCGTTGATGCGTCGGGTTAAGACAACAGAGGTTACCGGCTATCGTGAGGAAATTGTATCCGGTGATTTTTCGCTCAATCTCCGCAACCGTACGTTGCAAAAAAACGGTGTCCCGATTGAACTCACGCAAGTTGAATTTCAAATCATGGAATTCTTTTTAACACATACCGGGCAATCGTTAACGCGCGCCGATATTCTCAGTCGGGTATGGGGTGCCGATTATTATGGTGAAGACCAGGTGGTGGATGTCAATATCCGCCGTTTGCGTATGAAGATAGAGGAAAATCCGTCGCAACCATGTCACATTTTAACCGATTGGGGACACGGGTATCAGTGGAAAAACTGAGTAGATACGTTGCACTGACAAGGAGAGGATACCATGCTGTTTAAGAAAGTCACACGTCGTTGGTTGGTAAACGGGCTTGGTGTTGTGGTTGTTTTACTGTTGGTATTGGAAATTGTAGCGGCATTGGTCATACAATCGTATTTTTACCAGCAAACTGAAAGTGCTCTGTATGCGCGCGCTCGTTCCTTTGCCGATATGTTGAGTGTGCACGCCTCACAGTCGCAGTTGGATTTTGAAGCCAGTGCTCGTGACTATATGGAGCAGTTTCCCGATAAAGAAAAAATGGAATTTCAGGTGCTGAGTGCGACCGGTGAAATTCTGGCAAGTTCGACCGGTTTTATTCCGGAATCCAATGAATTGGAAGATTTTCGCAGCGCTGTTCAAATCCACGCTACCGATTCCGGTGAACCCAAGGGCGTCTGGGTAGGGAAGAGTGCCACCGGTCAGAAAGTGATGGCAATCACCTTATTAATTACCGATAACAACAGCACCGCTTACGGTGCGATACGCTATTTAGTAGCACTCAACCGCGTGGATGCTCAGATAGTCATGCTGATTTCCATTATGATTTGTTTTGGATTAGCCGTTCTTTTCTTCGTGATGTTGTCAAGTGCCTATTTTGTGGGAAGTATTTTACGCCCGTTGACTGAAATTGGGATAACCGCTAAAAAAATTGCACAAGGTGATTATAGTTGTCGCGTGGAAAAGTATCACGACGACGAAATCGGTGAGTTGTGCGATACCATCAACGAAATGGCGATGGATATCGCCGATGCCGGACGTTTGCAAAATGAGTTCATTTCTTCGGTGTCCCACGAACTGAGGACACCACTGACTGCCATCAAAGGATGGAGTGAAACATTGAGCGATGAGTCTATGCGCGATGACGAGTTGCTCAAAAAAGGGCTGGCTGTCATCAGTGATGAGGCTGAACGGTTATCCGGTATGGTAGAGGACTTGTTGGATTTTTCACGGATTCGCCAACTGAAGCCCTCCACGCCGCGCGAAAAGGTGGATGTCTTTGCTGAGGTGCAGGAAGCCGTATTCTTGTTCCGTGACCGTGCTTTACGCGAAGAAATCACTTTGCAATGCGTAGAACAGGAAAAATTACCGCCGGTGTTGGGGGACCGCGACCGACTGCGTCAAGTGTTTGTGAATGTTTTGGATAACGCGCTGAAATATTCACGCAAAGGCGGTATGGTGCGTGTCGATGTTGCCACCGTTTTGGATGGTGTACAAATTGTTATCAGCGATAACGGTGTGGGCATTTCGGCAAAAGACTTGCCGAAAGTCAAACAAAAATTCTACCGTGCCAATAACAATATTCCCGGTTCCGGCATCGGCTTAGCCGTGGCGGATGAGATTATACAGGCGCACGGCGGTACATTGGAGTTGGAAAGTACCGAGGGTCAGGGAACGGTGGTAACGATAACGTTACCACAATTAAAGGAGTAACACATGACACAAAAACCACAGAAAACTTCCATCGGAGGGCAAGCCCTCATTGAAGGCATTATGATGCGTGGTACGACACGTACGGCGATGGCAGTGCGTCACGTATCGGGAGAGATTGTCACCGAAGAATGGGAAAATACAAGCAATGAGCGCGCCCGCCTGTGGAAATGGCCGTTTTTTCGCGGTATATATGGGATGGTTGAATCCTTGCAAGTTGGCTACAAATGTTTGATGCGCTCGGCAGAATTGGCGGGGCTGGAAGACGATACCGAAAAAGTCACCTCATCAACCGGTGGGCAAAAATGGTTGATGAACAGTTTGATGGTGTGCAGTACCGTGCTGGGTGTGGTACTGGCATTGGGACTGTTTATGTATTTACCGTCGTTGTTGTACAAATGGTTGGCTGTCGCATTGGATAGTGTGCGCGGAGATACCTTTTGGATGGACAGTGCCGTTCTCCGAGGCGTGTTTGAGGGTTTGTTGCGCCTGCTGTTGTTTTTAGCATACCTGACCGCCATTACACTCATGAAAGACATTCGGCGTGTGTTTATGTACCACGGTGCGGAGCATAAGACAATTTTCTGTTATGAGCACGGAGAAGAGTTGACGGTGGAGAATGTGCGTCGGCAGAGTCGTTTTCATCCCCGTTGCGGCACGTCGTTTTTGGTGCTGACCTTGTTAGTCGGTATGATAATTTCCATTTGTATCCAAGTGAAAGTGGTTTGGCTACGTACACTGATTAAATTATTACTGTTGCCATTGACGGTCGGTGTCGGCTATGAACTCATTAAATTGGCAGGGCGCAAAGACAATCGGTTTACACGCTTTATTTCGGCCCCTGGTTTGTGGATACAACGATTGACCACCAAAGAACCGGAAGACGAAATGATTGAATGTGCGATTGCTGCTTTTATGAAAGTGATTCCGGAAACCGAAGAAACTAAAAGCGAGGTTGCAGATGAAAACAGTCGGTGAACTCTATACGGAAATACAACAACAATTGCAAGCGGGCGGGTGTGACTCGCCCGCTTTTGATGCGTGTTGCTTGTTGGAAGATATCGGCGGTATCCGACGCGGGGCGGTTCCGCAAAGTCAAAATACCGCCTTGACAGACGAACAATGCCACCGTTTGCGGGAAGCGACTGCACGTCGCGCCAACGGTGAACCGTTGCAATATCTTTTAGGCACCTGGGATTTTCTTTCTTTAACCCTATATGTAGGGGACGGCGTGCTGATTCCCCGTCCCGAAACCGAATTGTTGTGCGAAATCGCTGCCTCATTTTTGCAACCACTCTCTCAATCAACCGTACTGGACTTGTGTGCCGGCAGTGGTTGCGTGGGACTGGGAGTGGCATCACTCTGTCCTACGTCGACGGTATATGCCTTGGAGAAATCACCGGCTGCGTTAGTATATTTGAGAAAAAACATACAGAGATACCCCTCGCTTTGTGTAAAAGCTTGTGAAGCCGATGTGTTACTTGATGAAATACGCTTTCCGAGTGAAGTCGATGCTATTCTGGCGAATCCACCGTATATTCCATCCCAGGATTTATCGTCCCTGCAACGTGAGGTACAATACGAACCGTCGATGGCGTTAGACGGTGGGGAAGACGGCTTGAGGTTTTATCGTGCTATTGCGGAACAATGGGTGCCACATCTGCGTCCCGGTGGATTGTTGGCGGTTGAAATCGGTATCGGTCAAGCCGAAGCCGTTACCGCATTGTTCGCCGATGCCGGTGTACAACATATTCATACCATAACGGATTTTGCCGGTGTTCCACGCGTTATTCATGGTATATACGCATAAAAATACGCGATATTACCCTATTGCTGGGTGTATTTTGAATAAATATTCGATTTTTTTGAAAAAAATTCAAAAAGTACTTGCATTTTCCAAAACGATGGCGTATAATATGGTTGTGGTCAAAAAACACGTAGGAGGAATTGATTATGAAAAAGGTATTTGCACTGTTGCTGGTGGTGGCAATGTTACTGAGCATTACCGCTTGCAGCAAGCCCGCTGATAACGATGTAACCAACCCGACCGGTGACGAAGGCACCAAGGTTCCGGCTACTAAAGTTATCGACATTGATTTGACCGAAGAAGAGTATGCATTCGGCGTGGATAAAGCACAGCCGGAATTGTCTACAGCGGTCAACGAGTTTATCGCCGAAATCAAAGGAAACGGTAAATTCGAAGAAATCTGCAACAAGTACTTTGGTGATGGCACGCCCACGCCGGTTACTTCGGCTGCACAAGATGACAGCAAAGACCAGTTGGTTGTGGCTACAAACGCTGCTTTCGAGCCGTTTGAGTACATGGAAGGCGACAAATATCTCGGCATTGATATGGAAATCGCCGCCCTGTTGGCTGAAAAACTGGGCAAAGAACTTGTCATTATGAACATCGACTTTGATGCCGTTTGCTTGAGCGTTGGTCAGCACAAAGCGGACATCGCGATGGCCGGCTTGACGGTGAAAGAAGATAGAAAAGAGCACGTGAACTTCTCCGATTCTTATTACACCGCTTCGCAGCGCTTGATTGTCAAAGGCGATGACACTACGTTTGATGCGTGCACTACGGCTGCGGATGTCGAAGCCATCTTGAATGCTTGCGACAAGGCTACCAAAATCGGCGTGCAAAACGGTACGACCGGTCAATTCTATTGCGAAGGTGACGAGAGCTGGGGCTTTGCCGGTTTGCCGGTGACCACGGTTGGTTACAAGAACGGTTCTTTGGCTGTTCAGGATATGATTAACAAAAACCTGAAATATGTC
>JAZSOY010000127.1:0-3360 GCA_045537155.1 Acutalibacteraceae bacterium | reverse complement strand
CCGCTTGGCCTCCGACTTTAACAGACGTTGTTGGTATACGCGATAGCAGTCGGCTACCTTTTTCAGACGAAAATCACTGCCGGCTTGTGCGGTGAATTCTTCAGGGGTAAGGAGGTTGTCTTTGGCACGGCTGATTTCGTTCAAAATCGCTTTATGCCCCAAGACGCGTTCTTCCACACCTAAAGACTTCATGCACTCTTTCATTAAGCGACGGGAATCATCGGTATCGTAAATGGTAAAGTGCGAGGAATATCCCAGTGCCGCACCATCCTGTCGCAACACACGGGCACAGAACGAGTGAAACGTGCCGGCTACGACCTGCCGTCCCTCATCGCCGAGCATCGCTTCCAAACGACTTTTCAATTCACCGGCCGCTTTGTTGGTGAAAGTAATGGCCATAATGCGCCATGCCGGGCACGGGTTGACCGCACACAAAGCGTTGAGGGTGGCATCGTCCAACGTGTTACCCTCCAGATGCTGTTGCAATAACTCCTCGGCATTTTCAGGTAAAAACGGTGGCAGTTCATCGCTGTAATAGGCGTTGCCGAACCGCACCATATTCGCAATGCGGTTCACCAGCACCGTCGTTTTTCCGCTACCGGCACCGGCCAAAATCAGGACGGGACCTTCGGTTTGGAACAGTGCCTGCTGTTGCGGCGGATTCATACGCGCAAAGACGCGTTGCATTGCCTCACGGCGCAATTTAAGATAATGAGAGGCATTGACAGCCATACGGGATACGTCCTTTCAGAATGATTGGGAAACAAAAGGGCGAGGGGAGGCCCTCGCCCTAAGCGGTATCGTTATTAGCCGAACAATGTGAGCAGGACACCGGCGGCGACTGCTGAACCGATAACACCGGCCACGTTGGGACCCATGGCATGCATCAACAAGAAGTTGCTTGGATTTTCGCTTTGTCCGACTTTCTGCGCCACACGTGCCGCCATCGGCACCGCCGATACACCGGCCGAACCAATCAACGGATTGACTTTGCCGCCACTCAAAGCGTACATGACCTTGCCGAGCAACACACCACCAGTTGTACCGATGCAGAACGCCAACAGACCTAAGCAGATAATCAACAAGGTTTTGGCTTGCAGGAAGGTGTGGGCATTGGCAGTCGCGCCGACCGTGACACCCAAAACAATGGTGACAATGTTCATCAATTCGTTCTGTGCGGTTTTTGTCAAGCGCTCTACTACGCCGCTTTCGCGGAATAGGTTGCCCAACATTAACATACCGATAAGCGGAGCCGCACTCGGCAACAGTAACACACAGATAGCCGTGACAAAAATGGGGAAGAGGATTTTCTCGGTTTTGGACACCGTACGCAACTGTGTCATTACGACCGAACGCTCTTTTTTCGTCGTCAGCGCTTTCATAATCGGCGGTTGGATAATGGGTACCAAAGCCATATACGAATAGGCCGCCACTGCAATGGCGCCCAGCAAATGCGGTGCCAGTTTGGAAGTCAGGTATATGGCGGTCGGTCCGTCTGCACCGCCGATGATGGCGATGGACGCCGCCTCTTGCTCCGTAAACAGAATGTTCCAATCGGCGGCAAACGGCAACAGTCCCAAGGCGCGTGCCCCGAAGAAGGTAGCGAAAATGCCGAGTTGTGCTGCTGCACCCAGCAGAAAACTCTTGGGATTGGAAAGCAGAGGACCAAAGTCGGTCATACAACCGATGCCGAGGAAGATAAGCGGCGGATAAATACCGAACTTGACACCTTGATAGAGGTACCAGAACAAACCACCCTGTTCAAAGTGCTGCCAGAACAGATGGCCGTTTCCATCGTCAAAAATCGGGTAGTTTTGTGCCACAATGCCTTGCGCGTATTGTTGCATTTCCTCCGCCGTAAACGGTACCAGTGAATTTTGTTGCGGGTCCATCACACCGGCGAGGGGGAGGTTGACCAACAACATACCAAACGCAATCGGTAACAAGAGCAACGGCTCATATTGTTTTTTGATTGCCAAATACATTAAACAGCACGCAATGGCAATCATAATCAGGTTCTTCCAACCGCCGTTTTCAAAGTTTAGCAGTTGTTTGAAACCGGATTGGTTCCAAATATCAACAATCGCATCCCACAAACTCATACTGTGCTAACCCCCTTAAAACGGCTGTGTATTTTCCGCGATACCGGCGGCTGCCCAGACCGGACGTGCACCGGCAGAACGTGCCACACCAATGCGTCGGACGGCGTATTGTGTGGTACCGTCTGACATTGCCGCAACAGCGGCCGCAATCACAGCCACGACTTCCGGCGGTACATTGCTGTCAATGGTCGGTGCAGCAGGTTTCGCAACGGGCGATTTCGCTACGGGTGCGACTTTGGACGCATCGGTTTTGCCGGAACCGCCACGAGCAACAACCCCGAATAACCAAAAGATGAATGTCAGCAGCGCCAACACCCCAAATACGACCACGAAACCGATGAGAACCGTCATACCGGCGTTGGCAATCAGATTATCGGCTTTCAGCAATAGGAACGACATAATCGGAAACCTCTTTTCTTCCTGTATCGGGGAAAGGCAAGTGGATGCTTTCCCATAATAACCATATTATAGTATAGTATAGCGCAAATCGGCGTTCTTTGCAATCTTTTCCTAAAAAAAAGAGGGTTTTTTCAGACAAAAAAATTGAAATTTCAGAAAAATTCTGGTATACTGAATGCCATAAGATATTGACTGACGGTTTTACCGCCTCAAAGGAGAAATCGTATATGAAATATGTGGTGTTATTGTGTGACGGTATGGCAGATTTACCCTGCGACGCATTACAGGGACGCACGCCGATGGAAACAGCTTATAAGCCGTGTATGGATGCGTTGGCAACCCATTCCGAACTGGGTATGGCATATACCGTACCGGAGGGATTGTCGCCGGGGAGTGACGTGGCAAATCTGTCGGTGTTGGGTTATCGTCCCAAGGAGTGTTATACGGGTCGCTCACCGCTAGAGGCTGCCAATATCGGCGTGAATTTGACAGACGACGATGTCGCGGTACGTTGCAACTTGGTAACGTTGTCCGACGAGGCGGCGTATGCCGACAAAACCATGTTGGATTACTGTGCCGACGACATTTCTACGGCACAGGCCGACGAGATAATGCGTACATTGCAACAAGAACTCGGTGGCGGTGAGTTCGATTTTTACACCGGCACCGCCTATCGGCATTGTATGGTGTGGCACGGCGGGAAAACCGACCTCGGTTTTTTGACACCACCGCATGACATTTCCGGTCGTGTTATCGGTGACTATTTGCCGTCGCATCCCCATGCCGCACCGTTACTCTCGTTGATGCAGCAAAGATCCGCGCTGTAGTGATACCACCCTGTCCATCAAAAGCGGCATGC
>JAZSOY010000179.1:0-7700 GCA_045537155.1 Acutalibacteraceae bacterium | reverse complement strand
GAAAAATTTCTTTGTGGGGAACGACGGGAAACAGTATGTCATGATAACACCGATGGGTAGAAACTCTTATCAAAATTATCGGCTGGTTTCCTATAACCGTGACACCATTGTGGCTAAGGTGGACGTTTATGAATTCAGCGAATACAGTATGACGTTAACATTTACTTTGGAAAATGACGATGGTACGTATGCGATTGTGGAAGTCGCATAAGCGGGGACACCGGCATCGGTACCGGCAAAGATGCTTTCGGTTCGCAGAAATAAACGGAAACAAAAAGAAGCTCCCGTGGCAATGTCATTAAGTTAGTGGGAGAAAAATTTTTTCTCTCACTAATTTCCTTTAATTTAGGAAAAGGTGTAAGTTAAGAAACCAATAAGAAACCCCCGCACAGTTTTATAGAAACCGCGCGGGGGTTTTGTGCTTTTTACTTCACTTCACGCAAAGAAGATTCTGTTCCAGCAGAATTTTCTTTTATGGTAAGTATTGTGGATTAGCGATAGATGAGCGACTCCGCATAGCGGGTAGCAATAACACCTTCGGGTTCGCCGGTCTTCTTGGACTCGGTGAGGATGTGCTCGATGGTGTTGTAGATGTTGTCCACTTTCTCGAGGACCGCTTCCTTGTTGTAGGGGCCATCCACCTCAGCGGCGGCGTTGATGACACCACCGCCATTGATGACGAAGTCGGGGGCGTAGAAGATGCCGCGTGCCTTCAGAGCCAGACCGGAAGCTTCATCCAGAATCTGGTTATTCGCACCACCGGCAACCGCCTTGCAACGCAGGGTGGGGATGGTGGTGGGATTCAAGATAGCGCCCATCGCGTTGGGAGAGAAAATATCGCACTCTTGTGCCATAATTTCTTGGGTGGGTACGATTTTAGCACCAAATTCAGCCGCTGCGCGGTCCAGTGCTTCCTTGTTGCGCAGGTTGGCGATGATGAGTTTCGCGCCACTCTCGTGCAACAGACGGCACAAATCGTAACCGACTTTGCCCAAACCTTGCACAGCAATGGTAAGACCTTCCAAATTGTCACTGCCCAGCGCCACTTTCGCGGTGGCTTTGATACCCTGCCACACGCCGCGGGCGGTGAAGGGGGAGGGGTCGCCGCTATTCATCGGCAAACCGCAGAGATGTTTGGTTTTACGCAACATAATCATCGCATCATCGCACGTGGTGTTAACATCTTCGGCAGTGATGTATTGACCGCCAAGATTCTCAACGGCTTCGGCGAATGCTTCAAACATCGCTTCGCTCTTTTGCGAGGGGTCGGCGATGATAACGCCTTTACCGCCCCCGTGGGGCAGGCCGGCCACCGCGTTCTTGTGGGACATACCGCGGGAGAGACGCAACACGTCAAACAAAGCGGCATCATAGGACTCATAGGGCCACAGACGGCAACCGCCGATAGCAGGACCCAGATTGGTGTTGTGCACCGCGATAATCGCCTTAAGACCGGCTTTCTCGTTGTTCACAAACAGAACTTTCTCGTGGCGGTAGTTGCTCATTTCAGTCATTGCATTCATAAAATAACCTCCTAAATATTTCTTGCCTTGTTGGGCAGAATGTACTTATTTATACTCCTTACCGAGGGTGAGCGCTTTCATGTTCAATTCCACCAGCGTTGCCTTGGTGGGCGGTACCATCTTCTTGACAACTTCTTCCGTGCCGTTGAACGACAACTCGGGATTGTTTTGCAACAGGTGACCGATGATGACCATATTCGCGAGCGAGGCGATGCCTTCGGTTTTTGCCATCTGGGTAGCGGGGATATAGAACACATCCACATCGGTGCGCGCCACCTTTTCTTCAATCAGGGCGCTATCGACATAGATTTGGCCGCCGGGTGTCACCGTATCGACATACTTTTGCAGCGAGGGCAGGTTCATCGCAATGAGAACATCGGGTTCGGTAATGATTGGGCTGCCGACAGGCGTATCCGAAAGGATGACATTGCAGTTAGCGGTGCCGCCGCGCATTTCGGGGCCGTACGAGGGCAACCAAGACACTTGGCGTTCTTCGGTCAAACCTTTGTACGCCAGAAACTTACCGGCAAACAGAATACCTTGTCCGCCGAAACCGGCAATCAGGATTTGTGTGGTTTTCATTTTCCCTCAGCCTCCTTTGCGGCGGTTCTGTCCTTGTAAACACCGATGGGGTAGTAGGGGAGCATATCGCTCTCCACCCATTCCAGTGCTTTTTGAGGAGTCATACCCCAGTTGGTGGGGCAAGCGGACACCACTTCAACCAGCGAGAAGCCTTTGCCGTCAATCTGGTTTTGGAATGCTTTTTTAATGGCTTTCTTGGCTTGATTGACGTTCTTGACGTTGTTCACGGCAACGCGGCTGATGTACTCGGGACCATCCAACGTGGCGAGCATCTCGGACACCTTGATTGGCCAACCGCAATGGTTAACGTCACGACCGTAGGGAGATGTCTGCGTTACTTGACCCGGGAGACTGGTCGGTGCCATTTGTCCGCCCGTCATACCGTAGATTGCGTTGTTGACAAAGATTATGGTAATGTTCTCATTACGGGCAGCGGCGTGTACGGTTTCCGCCATACCGATGGAAGCGAGGTCACCGTCCCCTTGATACGTGAACACGATATTGTCGGGGCGGCAACGTTTGATACCCGTCGCCACAGCAGGGGCTCTGCCGTGCGCCGATTCAATCATATCGCAAGCGAAGTAATCGTATGCCATCACCGCACAACCCACGGGCGCAACGCCGATGGCGCTGCCTTCGATGTTTAATTCATCCATCACTTCTGCTACCAAGCGGTGGATGATGCCGTGGGGACAGCCGGGGCAATAGTGCAGCGGAATGTCTGCCAAAGCGTGGGGTTTCTTAAATACGACTGCCATGGTCAAAACACTCCTTTCTGAGCTTTTCGAATGCTCTCTAAAACTTCATCGGGTTCAGGAATCATACCGCCGCAACGATTGCACAGCGCCACCGGTTTCTTAGATTCGGTATACAGGCGGATATCCTCAATCATTTGACCCATATTCAGCTCCACTGAGATGAAGCCCTTGACTTTATCCGCGGCTGCGAGCAAAGCCTCTTTGGGGAACGGCCACAGCGTGATGGGACGAATGAGACCTACCTTGATTCCCTCGTTGCGAGCGGCAACGACCGCGTTTTTCGCCACGCGAGACGCGATACCGAACGCCACAACGCACAGCTCGGCGTCTTCCATCATATACTCTTCCCACATGGGCTCGTTCTCTTCAATCTGCTTATATCGCTCGTAGCGTTCGAAGTTTTTCTGCTCCAACTCATCGGGTTTCAAATACAGCGAGTTGACGATGTTGTGCGTTCTTTCGCACTTGGTGCCCGTCAATGCCCACGGTTTTTCGTAGGTCTCTATCTCCGCATCTTCAAAGGTGATGGGCTCCATCATTTGTCCGATGGTGCCGTCTGCCAAAATCATAGACGTCATCTGGTATTTATCCGCCAGATTGAAGCCTTTGATGGTGAGGCTCGCCATTTCTTGCACCGAAGCGGGAGCCAAAACAATCATACGGTAGTCGCCGTGACCACCACCCTTGGTGGCTTGGAAATAATCCGACTGCGAGGGCTGAATACCGCCGAGACCCGGGCCGCCGCGCTGGACGTTGACCACCAATGCGGGGATATCCGAACCGGCAATGTAGCTCAATCCTTCGGCTTTGAGCGAGATACCGGGGCTGGAAGATGAGGTCATCACGCGAACGCCGGCGGCTGCCGCGCCGTATACCATATTGATGGATGCGATTTCACTTTCTGCTTGTAGGAAAACGCCGCCGATTTTGGGCATTTTCTTTGCCATATATGCGGCGATTTCGGTTTGAGGGGTGATGGGATAGCCGAAGTAGTGGCGGCAACCCGCGCGAATGGCGGCTTCCGCAATCGCTTCATTGCCCTTCATTAAAACTCTTTCTGCCATGGTGCGCCTCCTTTATCGTTCTACGTTCATGGTGCAATCGGGGCACATGGTAGCGCAGAAAGCACAACCGATGCACTTTTCAGGATACATCATCACAGCAGGGGAATACCCTTTTTTGTTGATTGTTTCCGAGGCGATCGCCAGACAGCCTTTGGGACAAGCGTCGACGCATAGACCGCAGCCTTTGCACCAATCCGTCCGGAATGTTACGTTTGCCATTTGAGATTCCTCCTTGGGTTCTATTTATCCCCACAGAGGCCGAGCGTTCGGTCTCCGGGATGGTAAATCAAAATATTTTTTCTGCAACTGCAGGGGGAGAACGGGATTCAGTTTCCCTTTCAGTTCCGCTGCCACGTGCGCGACAGCCGTATGGGCGAAAACGGGAAGTCCGCTGATTTCGCTGAGATGTTGTATGTACTCCGCGGATGCCATTACCGTGTCCACCGTGGTCTCTTCGCCGAGATTGGAGTTGTTAACGATATCGGTAAATTGCAAACCGCAGGCGGCTTCAATTTCTCGCATAACCTCCAGTGCTTCTTGAGGGGTTCGCGTTAAAGGACGGTAGCAGTTGGCGACAAATATCATACGGTAACAGTTTTCCTCTTGGATGGACGGCACATAGCGTCCCAACGCATAGGCACCGCGGTCGTCGCCGCCGATATCCATAATACCATAGGTTTTTGTATCTGTCACCAGTCGATAGGCTTCGGCGGGCAATGCCGGCAGGTCCACGTTGGAGTTGGCGAATTGGGGAGAAACCAGTTGGACACCTGCCTTTTCCAATTCCTCCGCACTGTCTTTGGTGCGGAAGTACGGGTTTACGATATCCAAATCGGCAATACACACCGGTTTGCCCTCGCGCGCCAGTAACAGCGCGTAGTTCACGGCAATATTGGTCTTGCCGCTGCCGTAATGTCCGGCGAACAAGGTAAGACGTTTATGCTCCATAGTATCACCTTTATAGTTGTTTGCGAATGATTTTGCCGCTGGTGGTCTTAGGTAGGCTTTCCCTAAATTCCACAATACGCGGATACTTATACGGTGCGGTACGCGACTTGACGTAGTTTTGAATGTCTTTTTTGAGTTCGTCCGTACCCTTGAAATCTTTTACCAACACGATGCTGGCCTTGACGACCTGTCCGCGCACCTCGTCGGGAGCGGCGGAAACACCGCATTCCAACACGTAGGGCAGTTCCATAATGACGTTTTCAATCTCAAACGGCCCGATACGGTAGCCGGAGGATTTGATAACATCATCCGCACGACCAACGTACCAGAAGAAGCCGTCTTCATCACGCCACGCGAGGTCGCCGGTGTGGTACCAACCGTCGCGCCATACTTCGGCAGTGGTCTCGTCGTTGCCTTCGTAGCCGTAGCTCAGACCGCAGGGGAGACCACTCTTAATGTTGATGCACACCTCGCCGCTTTCACCCGTGGCCACTTCATTGCCTTCGCTATCCAACAAGTGAACGTCGTACAACGGCACCGGTTTTCCCATGGACCCAATCTTATGGCTGGAACCGGTCAGATTACCGATAATTAACGTACTTTCGGATTGACCGAAGCCTTCCATAATTTCCAAGCCCGTCGCTTTCTGGAATTGACGGAACACTTCGGGGTTGAGTGCCTCGCCTGCAATGGAGGCGTGCTCAATGGAGGACAGGTCAAAACGACGGATATCTTGTTTGATGAGCATACGGTACATCGTCGGCGGTGCACAGAAGGTGGTGATGCCGTACTGTTTGAAGAGCGGCAGGATTTTTTCGGCATCGAAACGGTCAAAGTCGTACACAAAGATGGCGGCTTCGCAAAGCCATTGACCGTAAAGCTTGCCCCATAGGGATTTTGCCCACCCCGTATCGGAAATGGTGAGGTGCAACCCATCGGGGTTGACCTGATGCCAATACTTCGCCGTGATGAAATGTCCTAGCGGATATTTGTAATTGTGAGCAGCCAACTTGGGGTATCCCGACGTACCCGAGGTGAAGAACATTAACATCGGTTCGGAACCGCAGGGGGTATCCTCGGTGCGGGCGAAGTGACTGCTGTACATGGTGTATTCTTCGTCAAAATTGTGCCAACCCTCACGCTCGCCGCCCACCAAGATTTTGGTAGCCAACTGCGGAGTCTTTTGTGCGGCGGCATCTACCGCGGCGGCAACGTCGCCGTCAGCCGTACACACAATGGCTTTCACGTGTCCTGCCTCAAAGCGGTAGGTGAAATCTTTTTCTTGCAACTGATTGGTAGCGGGAATGACCACCGCGCCCAATTTATGTAATCCCAAAATGGAGAACCAGAATTGATAGTGCCGCTTGAGCACCAGCATAACGCGGTCACCGCGTTTGATGCCGAGCGATTTGAAGTAGTTCGCGGCGCGTGCGGATTCTTTTTTCATATCCTTAAACGTGAATCGACGCTCGGTGCCGTCCTCGCTTAGGTGCAGCATTGCCAGTTTTTCCGGTTTGCGCTCTGCCAACGCATCCACCACGTCATAGGCAAAGTTGAATTGTTCCTCATTCTTAAACGCGATAGCGGTCAACTTGCCGTCTTGCTCGGTGGGAAGAATGAAATCGTGATAAACACGCTGTGCAGCCTCGTCTTGCCGTGCTGGACGAATCGGCTTGGCTTGCGTGGCGGCTTGTTCATCCGCACGTGCCGCGGCATTGCGCAGGACAATGGCGTAGAAAGCGCAATCCTCACCGTCCACGGCAATCATACCGTGCGGGGTGGAAGAATCGTAATAGATGGTATCACCGGGGTGCAGAATTTCGGTATGTCCGCCGATTTGTATGCGCATATGACCACGGATGACGATATCACATTCCTGTCCCTCGTGGGTTGTCAGTTCAATGTCTTCGTACTCCGCACCGGGCCGGTAATTGAGTTCCATATACAACGGCAGAGCGATACGGTTGCGGAAGTCGGCGGCGAGGTTGTAGCCCACCATATGATGCGCTTCCTCGATGCGTTGCCCTTGCCCTTTTCGCGTTAAAGCGTAGGAACGCAGTTTGGGGCTGCGACCTTCCAACAGGTCGCCCATATCCACGCCGAACGACAGCGAGCAATGATACAAGAACGCGATACTGAGATTGCGGTTACCCGCTTCACTCTCGATATATTCTTCCACGCTGATGCCGGTGCGCGCCGCCATTTCTTCCACCGTGAGGCCCGTGATTTCACGCAGTTCGCGAATACGCGCCGCCATTTCGCGGATTTTGTAAGTCATACCGGTTATGTTTTGTTCCATACCACACCTCAAATCAAGCAAAAAAGCCCGTCTCAAAGATTGATTCCTTGAGACGAGCTGATTCTTTCGGCCCGCGGTACCACTCAAATTGCATCTGCCTCACGGCAGATACCACTCATTGGGTGCCAACACACCCTAAGCACTAACGCAGCTGACGCGTGGAGGTTCTACGGCAAATGCTTTCTTCCTCCCGGCTCCGGAGCGACATACCTCGAAGCCCGAAATGACTCGCACCAACCGTCATCTCTCTTAATCGGGTGATTTCGCTGTATTTCTCCATCATTGCCACTGAATATTAGGAATCATACCACTATTTTTTTGAAATGTCAATACTAGAATTTGCTAAAGTGTTAAAGTTTATTGCGGATGATTTTACCGCTGATGGTCTTCGGCAATTCGTCGCGGAATTCCACAATACGCGGATACTTGTACGGCGCGGTGTGAGTTTTCACGTAGTTCTGAATATCCTTCTTGAGTTGCTCCGTTGGCTCGGTGCCGTTGACCAACACGATGCTGGCCTTAACCA
>JAZSOY010000204.1:0-5909 GCA_045537155.1 Acutalibacteraceae bacterium | reverse complement strand
TGTCTTCCATCGCCCGGATTTCTTCATCCGTGTAAATTAACGGGTAGTTAATTTTCGTTCTTTGCATTGTTTAATTTTCAAGGTCCTTCGCTGCCCTGCCTCAAGACAGCTTTGCTATCATACCATTCCCTCCCCGCTTTGTCAACACCTTTTTTGCGTTTTTTTGAAGGTTTTTTTCATTTCTCTGAAAAACGACAAAAAAAACAGCCTTTGCCGTAGCAAAAGCTGTATGGTTTGTCCAGTATCAACCGATACAAACGCGTCAATCTTTGGTAGTTTCGGTAACATCTGTTAACGTAATGTCGCAAGAAAATTTTTCAAACGTATCGTCGGTAATGGTGACGACCTGCGGCTCGAGATACAATTTATGTTTTTTTGTGCCGCCGGCAGGTACCACCACGTCTTTTATTTTGGTGCTTGCCGCCGAGGCAATGCGTTCGCCGTTGACATTTTTAATGACCAATCCGATTTCGTCCACACGACTGTCTGCTTCATACCCGTTGGCAAACATCAACGTTACCCACACGCCGTTCTCTTGGCTGTAATAGATTTCGGTGATGCCCGTGGTCATTTCGCCTTGGGTAAGTTCGGGTTCAGCGCCGTAGCGAATCTGAAATCCGTCGCGACACGCTCGCGCTTCTTCTTCTGCCTGCTGCTTTTTATATATCCGGTCAGATACGATGCCGCCGCCGAGCACAACCACCAGCACCAACGCGACTGCCAACGCCACCGTGCCGATGCTTTTCCACAGTTGCTTTTGGTTGCGACGCCGTTCTTTCTGTGCCGCGGCCACCTGCTCCGCCATATGGGAACTATTGGTGTTCAAAATGGAGTCGGTATCCGACTCCACCACCGGACGATTTTTATTTTCACTCATATTGTACACTCCTGTCTTTATACTCACCGCGTATACCGCTAAAGGTGCGTTGCACGGCCTGATAACTTTCCTTATCCCCGATATCGTATCGGTTTCCCGGCATGGGCATCGCGTATACCGGTGTTTGCCGACATAACCACGCCACAAATGCCCCCGGCGCATCGGTACCGCAACCGGCGGCGATTCCCTCGGCCAAACGATGCACGTCACGTCGCACAAAATAATAAAACGGCGGACAACACCACGGGGACGCCGGCACCGACGGTTTTTCGCTCATCGCGGTTATGCGGTCATCCGCCGCCACGGTCAACACACCGCAATGGGTTCGTTTTTCTACCGATGGTTCGTAATATCGCATCACGCACGACGCTTTTTGGTTCTGTGCATACGCGATAAACGCCGATAAACTGAAATCCAACACGTTGTCGCCGGCAACGACCAACAGGTCCTCGTCCACAGACAGCCTTTCAACGGCAAATCGCATATCCTGTACCGCGCCGAGCCGTGTGTCATTGGTTTCGGTGCCATCGTCCACAATCGTAATCCGTTGCGGCTTGTTTGCCGCCCACGCCGTAAACGTATCCGCAAATTTGTGGTTGGTTACCACGGCGTAGGTGCTCACGGTACCGATAGCGTCAATATCTTCCAACAGCCAATCCAGTATCGGCTTACCTCCGACGGGCAACAACGGTTTTGGAAACTGCTGTGTCAGCGGATACAGCCGCGTGGCATATCCCGCCGCCAAAAACAAGCATATCATAGTTTCATCCCATCACTGCTATCACAGATGTGCACGGAAAACGTATCGCGTAACGCCGGAAACGCTTTGGTGTAGGCTTGCGTAATCGACGCGGTGATGGTTTCCTCCAGCGCAGGGTCGATGAGCGCCATACAACATCCTTTGAAACCGGCACCCGAAAATCGCCCACCATACACCCCTTCGGTACGGCTCATCAACCGATACAGCGTCACTTGTTCCTCCGAACCGGTTTCCCAGTTGTGAATGGAGGAGTAGCCGCTTTCAAAAGATAACCGCCCGTATTCTGCCAAATCGCCGCGCCGCCATGCCGCTGCGCCTTGTTGCACACGTTCGTATTCGGTGTACCAGTGTTCTGCCCGCTTGGCAAACGATTCCGGCAATCGATGTTTGTACCGCTGATACACCGACGGCGGCACCTGTCGCAGTACCGTATCGGCCAACGTGTCGTATTCCATACCGGCCCACGCTTTCAGAGCATAGGCCGCTGAACGGCACTCATCCACACGAGTATTGAACCGACTACCAGCCAATGAACGCTGAACACCTGAAAAAAACACCGCAATGCGGTAAGGCGGCATGGTGGTCGGTGTAGGAATCAACTCATAGCTGTCGTCCTGCGTGTCCAAATACAACAGATGGTCTTTTTTGGCATACACTTCGCACGACTGGTCCAGTTTACCGCAAGACACACCGACGTATTGGTTTTCGGCTTCCAGCGCCATCTCAATCAATTCTTGCGAGGTGGGACATACCTCATTGACGCGGCACAATGCCGACAAGAACGACAAAATCACCGCCGCTGAGGACGAAAGCCCCCCGATGGGAAGCGTGCCCTGAAAGACGCCGCACAACCCCACCTGCAGCGGATACCGTTTACCCAACGCGACGGTTGCACCACGCAGATAATCTGCCCAATCGTTTTGCTTTTCCGCCATAACAGCGCGCACGTGCCACTGGGCACGTTTTTCAAACTGTAGTGAGCGCAGTTCCACAATGCCGGTGCGTTTCGGCGCGTATGCTAAAAAAATACCCCGATTAATAGCCAAACCCGTAATCTTGCCGAGTTGATGGTCGCTGTGTGCGCCGATAGGACACACGCGGTACGGGCAAAAGGCCACACCGTCGGGTGAACGCCGATAGATTTTTTCAAACCAATCGGTACAATGCATACGGTTCCTCCTAAACGCTCGGCCTTATTAGTATACCACCTTTTCCGCAGATATGCAACCCTGACAAAAAAACGCGCACAACCGGTTGGGTTGTGCGCGTGAGTTTATTGGTCTAACGCCGTCAAGTCATCCAGCGTTTCTCGACGAACCGCCACATACGACTCACCGTCGTGCAACATCACGACCGGCGGTCGCGGCACACGGTTATAATTAGACGCCATCGAATAGTTATAAGCGCCGGTTGTCAGGCAGGCAAGCAAATCGCCCCGCTGCACCGATGCCGGTAACGACACGTTTTCCTGAATAATATCGCCGCTTTCACAGCAACGTCCCACCACCGAGCAAGACATCGTTGTCGGCTCGTTCATTTTGCCGGCGGCAAGCAGGGTGTACGGTGCATCGTACAACGCAAAGCGCGGATTGTCGGTCATGCCGCCGTCCACCGCCACATAATTTTTATAGCCCGGAATACACTTGCAAGAACTAACGGTATACAATGTCATACCGGCATCCGCCACGATACTGCGTCCCGGTTCTAACAAAATATGCGGCCTCGGATATGCCAGCGCGTCACACTGCTTCTTCACATACGCGCCAACCTCGGCAATGCTCGCCGCAATATCCACTGCGCGGTCATCGGTCACATACCTTACGCCGTAACCGCCGCCAAGGTCCAATTGCTCGGCAACATACCCAAACGCATCTCGCATAGCGGCCAAAAAGGTCAACATACACTGTGCCGTTTGCAAGAACACCGCGGCATCAAACAATTGCGAACCCACGTGTGCGTGAAACCCAACCAACCGTAAATGCGGTTGTGCTAACGCTAATTGCGTCGCTTCGGCGGCTTGTCCCGTTCCAATGGCAAAGCCGAATTTGGAATCCACTCGACCGGTTGCCACCGCTTCGTACGTATGCGTGTCAATACCGGGGGTAATCCGTAGCAAAATGGATTGTTGTCCGCCGCGGGCGGCGACCAGTCGTTCCAGCGCCAACAATTCTTCGGTGCAATCCACCACGAAATAGCCAATACCCTGCTCCAGCGCATAGGCAATATCGGCATCGCTTTTGTGGTTGGAATGATAATAGGCTTGCGCCATCGGATACCCGGCACGGCACGCGGTGGCGATTTCGCCGGGCGAAACAACGTCGATGCCCAGCCCTTCTTCGTGCATAATCTCATACATACGCTTAAAGCTTGCCGCTTTGGAGGCATACAACACGTGCGCATTACCGTCAAATGCCTGCTTCACCGCAGTAAGATAGGTGCGGCATTGCTGACGGATGCGATTTTCGTCCATCAAATACACCGGCGTACCATAGGTTTCCGCCAAAGCGGCGGTGTCTTGACCGGCAAATAACAACTGTCCGTCCTCACGGGCGGATAGATTGTCACACAATCTCCAATCGTTTTGAACCATCGGAAAAATCCTTTCCATTGGGTGGTTTCACCCAGATATTACAAGATATGTGCGCGTAAATCGGCCGGTGATAACGGTGACAAATCGGCCGGTGCCACATCTAGCACCGTGTAGCACCCTACCATACCGCGCTGATGCATTCGATACACAGCGCGCGCGTATGCCACCAATACACTGGCGGTAAATTCAGGGTTGGAATCGAGTTGTAACTGGTATTCAATACACTGGCGATGCTCGCCGTTCCAACCCGTCACGCCCGAGCGAATCACCGAACCACCGTGCGGCATACCACTATGCTTTTGAGCCATTTCCTCGGCGGTGATAAATGTGACGGTCGTATCGTAATCCGCAAAGTAGTTCGGCATCGTTTTAATTTCTTGCGCGATGCGGTCACGGTCCGCGCCCTCAGCGGCCACCACATAACACTCCCGTGTGTGCTTTTGCCGCACCGTCAGCGTCGGTTGTTCACCAGCGCGCACACGTTCCATGGCCGCGTCAACCGGCACGGTATACTGCCGTGCATCTAACACACCGTCAATGCGGCGAATCGCATCGGAATGTCCTTGACTGACACCGCGTCCCCAAAACGTATAGTCGCTTCCGTTCGGCAACACCGCCGCCGCATACAACCGATTCAAGGAGAACAGACCGGGGTCCCATCCTGCCGAAATCAGCGCCGTATGGCCACTGGCTTTGGCAGCACGTTCTACCGCATCAAAATGTTCCGGAATCGCCGCGTGGGTATCGAAACTGTCCACCACGTTATACTGTGCCGCCAACGCCGGTGTCATAGCCGGTAGGTCGGTCGCACTGCCGCCGCACAAAATCAGCACATCCAGTCGGTCGGCAAACTGCGACAGTTGACTCTCGGCGTACACCGGTGTACCGTGCGACACCACCGTGCTCGGGTCGCGACGGGTGAAAATGCCCACCAACTCTGCATCCGGCGCTTGTGCAACGGCACATTCGACACCGCGTCCCAAATTGCCGTATCCGTGGATTCCGATTTTCATTCTCAACACTCCCTGTGGGTTTTATATCAACTGCTGCTCGCGCATCAAGGCTAACAGATGCTCTTCGTGCGCCGGTTCCATCGGTGTCAACGGCAATCGCACATGGTTTTCACCAAATCCCATTGCCGCCATCGCCGCTTTGACCGGGATGGGATTGACCTCACAAAACAGTGCATCAATCAGCGGTAACAAGCGCAATTGCGATTCCGTAGCACCGGCAACATCACCGGTAAGGAACCGATGGCATATCGCCGACGTTTCACGCGGCATTAGGTTGGACAACACCGAAATTACTCCGCTGCCGCCGAGCGACAATACCGGGACAATTTGGTCATCGTTGCCCGAATAAATGTCCAGTTTATCGCCGCACAGTGCTGCCATTTTCGCCACTTGCGAAATATCCCCTGACGCTTCTTTGATGGCGACAATCCGCGGATGTTCCGCCAACACCGCCGCCGTTTGCGGTTGAATGTTACAGCCGGTGCGGCTGGGGACATTGTACAAAATACACGGTTTGTCACTGGCATCTGCCACCGCCTCAAACGAGCGCACCAAACCGCCTTGTGTTGCCTTGTTGTAGTACGGTGTTACCAACAGCATCGCATCGGCACCCACCTCGCAGGCATACTGCGTCAACTCAATGGCATACGCGATGTCATTGGAGCCGGT
>JAZSOY010000147.1:0-2422 GCA_045537155.1 Acutalibacteraceae bacterium | reverse complement strand
GCCAACGTGGAAAAATTGCCGGCATAGGTCAACTTATCCAAACAAATGATACGATAATCCGGATGCGCTTTCAACATATGAAAGATAAAGTTGGAACCAATAAATCCGGCACCGCCGGTTACGATAATCGTCATAACTACTCTCCCCTACATCATTCGTTAGCACTGTCGGCCAAAGAAATCAAATATTCACCATACTCGGTTTTATTCAATTCCTCACCCAACTTACGCAGTTGCTCTGTGGTGATAAAGCCACGACGCCAAGCAATTTCTTCCAAGCAGGAAACGAAAAAGCCTTGACGACTTTGTACGGTTTCTACAAACTGTGCGGCTTTCAGCATACCTTTCGGTGTACCGGTATCCAACCACGCCATTCCTCTGCCGAGTAAGCGCACATTGAGTTCGCCCTTTTCTAAATACGCGTTGTTGACAGCGGTAATCTCAATTTCGCCGCGCGCCGATGGTTTGACGTTCTTAGCAATCTCCACCACTTTATTATCATAAAAATACAAGCCGGGAACAGCGTAATTGGATTTCGGTTGTGCCGGTTTTTCCTCAATGGATACCACTTTTTGGTCTTTATTGAATTCCACTACACCAAATTCGGTGGGATTTTTGACGGGATAGCCAAACACGGTAGCACCCGTTTTGACCGCCATAGCACTGTGTAATATCCTTGTCATATCCTGACCGTAGAACACATTATCGCCCAAAATTAAGCAAACGCTGTCATCACCGATAAACTCTTCACCGAGAATGAACGCATCGGCCAGTCCGCGCGGTGTGTCTTGTATTTTATAGGAGAAACGAACACCGATACGGCTACCGTCACCCAACAATTTTTGATACAGCGGCATATCTTCCGGCGTCGAGATAATCAAAATCTCACGAATACCGGCCAGCAGAAGAATCGAAATAGGATAGTACACCAAGGGCTTGTCGTAGATAGGAAGTAACTGTTTGGACACGGCTTGCGTAATCGGGTACAACCGCGTTCCCTTTCCGCCGGCTAATACAATACCTTTCATCAACACATCCTCCTCATTTTACATCCAAAATCATATCACAGATACGGTCAACATCTTCCAATGCTAAATCAGCATACAGAGGCAAACACAAAACGCGCTCGGCTAGGTGTGCGGCAACCGGCGTTTTTTCCGCACCGGCTGTCGGCATATCACAAAAGCAGGAAAACGCGTTGGTCAGTGGGTAAAAATACTTACGGGCCGTAATCCCTGCACCAGACAGTTTTGTAAAAACATCGTCGCGTGTCAGTGCATAACCGTCAAATACTACCGGAAAATACGCATAGTTTGATTTGACGCCCTCTTGTTCGGGACACAGTTTAATGCCGGCAACACCGGATAAACGCTCACGATATCGCTTGACAACACGGCTGCGTTTGGCAATCTCACCATCTAACATCCGTAAATTACAAATCCCCATCGCTGCTTGAAATTCATTCATCTTGGCATTAGCACCGACATACGGACAATCCTCGCCGAATTGACCAAAGTTTTTAATGATATTCAATTTGGATTCCAAGGCATCGTCGGCAAAGCACAACGCGCCGCCCTCAATGGTGTTGTACACCTTGGTGGCATGAAAACTAAACATCGACGCATCGCCAAATGCGGCGACACTGACACCTCGATATGTCACACCAAACGCGTGAGCCGCGTCATAAATCACTCTCAGATTGTGTTTTTGGGCAATGGCCGCGATGGCTTCCACATCGCATACATTACCGTACACGTGAACCGGCATAATCGCAACGGTTTTCTCGGTGATAAGTGCTTCAATACGATGGACATCCATCGTGTAGTCTACATCATTGACATCGCAAAACACCGGAACCAAGCCATTGTTCACAATGGAATGTGTGGTGGACACAAAGGTGAATGGCGTGGTAATCACTTCGGAACCGGCCGGAAATGCCAGTGCCTTGAAAATATGTTCCAACGCCAAGTGACCGTTGGTGTATAACACGGTGTTTGGCACCTGGAGATAGTCCTTCAAATCCGCTTCCAATTGGCGGTGCTTAACACCGCTATTGGTCAGCCAACGGCTATCCCATAATTCCTTGATTTCGGCACAATAGTCTTCGAAAGAAGGCATTGACGAGCGTGTCACATTGATGGACATAAGCCTCTCCTTTACATTTGAGAAATATAATATTCCAGTTCTTTCTTAACACCTTTTTGGGTGGCATACTGTTCTATAAACTGGCCACGGGGGTTTCCCTCAACCATTACCCAACCTTTATTTGTCAAGGCGATATCCCAACCAACATAATGATTTCCTTCAATGACATTGGCTAACTCGGTGACAAATGCCACCGCTTCATTCCATTGCGGTATCTGAAATCCGGGATAAACGATATTGGTAACGGGATGTTTCAAATAGCGATTGCCTTGCTCATC